>NZ_DATJIY010000105.1:0-24678 GCF_035492835.1 Dinghuibacter sp. | reverse complement strand
GGAGCAGCTCGGTCACGTCCACAGGTACCTTGTGGAGGGTGGCCTCGGTGATCTCGAAGTCGGCCTGGAGCAGCTCGGTGATCAATTGCAGACAGCGGCTGCTCCCCTTTTCGATCAGGCGGACCCATTGGAGGGCCTCCCTGGAAAGTTCACTGTCTTCTTCCGCCATATACTCGCTGATGGAATGGACCGCGCCGATGGGGTTGCGCAGGTCGTGGGCGATGATGCGGATCAGGCGGGCGTAGTTCTGGTTGCTGGTTTCCAGGGCGGCGGTCGTAACGTGCAGCTGGCGGTATTGCCGCCGGCTGCGGCGGCTGCTCCGCCATAGGACGAAGCAGATGACGGCGATCAGGAAGCAGGCGACGCCCTCGAGCCAGGACAAGCGCCGGTCGTATACCGCGCGCTGGCGGGCGGCTTCGAGCTGCTGGTCCTTGAGGGCATAGGAGATGTAGTCGATACCGGATTGGTTGTCGACCTTTTGCTTGTCTTCGTAAAGCCGCACCAGGGTGGCGCCATACCGGGAAGCGGTCAGCGTGTCCTTGCGGGCGAGATAAAAGCGATATAACCGGTCGGTGGTCTCGAGGACGTTGCTGGTGTAGCCGCGTTCGTTCATGATGGCGAGACCCTGCTGGTAGTAAGACACCGCCCTGGCGGAGTCGGTAGTGGCGTAAATATCCCCCAATTCGCCCAGGACGTCCAGGCACATGAAGAAAAGCTTCTTCCCGAGACCGCCGGCGAGCGTCTTTTCCAGGAGTGCGATGCCTTCGTCCCGGCGCCCGCTTTGGATAAGCCGGTCCGCCTGGAGCTGGCGCACCGCCAGGAGGACGCGGGCGTCGTTGTACCGTTCGGCGATCGCGATCGAGCGGCCGATATACCAGTCGATCGAATCCGGCGCAAACTGGGCGGGGTATTCCTGGATATAGTTATAGATGACCAGGCTCATGATGGAGTCCTTGGCCAGTCGGGCGCCCATCGCCATCGCATCCCGGAACAACGTTATGGATTTGGCGCTGTCGTTTTTGGAATTGTAGACCTCCGCCATATTCATCCACGTCTGGACCATGTTGGCGGAGTCGCCGAGCCGCGCGTATTGCTGGTGGGCGTCCCCGTAATATTTCAAGGACAGCTCGAAGTTCCCGTTGATCTCGAAGTACACCCCCAGGTTATTGGTGGCGTCGGCTATCCCCTGCCGGTAGTCGGTCCGGCGCGCGATGTCCCGCGCCCTGTCCGCGTACCAAAGGGTCGTATCGGCGCTTTGCTCGTAGGACAACATCGCGATCCCGTTCAACGCGTCGACGTACCGGGCGCTGTCGGTGAGCTGCGGGAGGCTTTGTTTAAAGGTATGCAGGGCCTGCTCCTGGCTATAGGCGTGGATGGTGATGAGAAAGGCGGCGAGCAGTTGGGCAGCTGTTTTCACAGAAAACGGTTTGCCTCTAAAAGGTACGGATTTACTGCTACTTACCGTCATAATTCCCGACGGCTATACACCGCCTCTCCAACACCATCAAATACCCCATGGCCTCCGCGCTAAACACCGGCGGTTTCCGCGGATCGAGGGCCGCGGCCTGATTGTAGTAATAAAAGAACCGGAAGGGGTTGTCGTTGTGGGCGACGAGCTCGGCGGTGAGGCCGCCGCGGCGGATGACGTCGGCCATGTACATACCGGGGAGGTGGCCGCTGGAATAGTTCAGGATCGCGTCATAGTTCCCCGATCCGCGGCGGAAGCACGAATCGAGCGCGCGGATGGCGGCGGGGGCGCGGTCCATAAGGCGGTGGAGGTTACCGGCGGCGCGAAAGACCTGACCGGGGTTGTCGATCACGAGCATCTTGTCGATCAGGTCGGCGCTGCCTTCGTTGTTGACGAGGTCGACCGCGGTAAAGGCGGCGGAGTCGTCCGCGGTGACGGGGCGCCGCAGGCTGTCGTCCACGCGCATCTGGTGGTGGAGCTCATGTCCGGCGAGCGCGCCCTTGCGGAAGCGGTCGTACTCATAGACGCGGGCGAGCCCGAAGTACATATGGCTGCCCTGGACCGCGCCGTCGAAGGCGATGGCCATGATATAGATGGTCAGGTCCGAAGGGATGGGGAGGTGTTTGTCCTTCGGGAGGTATTGCAGGGCGAGGTCCCGGCATCCGGAAAGGTAAGCCGGTGAAACGACGGTGTCGGTGTAGGCGCGTAGCGCGGCTTCATGATCGCGGATATACACCAGGTTGTCGAGGATGTCATCGTTCTGGTCGGGCAGCGTCTTGAGCGAGTCGCGCATCGACGGACGGAAAACGAATTCCAGGTATCTCCGGTGTTCGGCCACCTCCTCCGCCGGCCGGTTGGCGTGCATGTAGACTTTGTTCCCGGGGAGGTCGTAGTAAGCATTCCATAGGGAGTCGGTCAGCGGTTTGTCCCGTTCGAGGCGGTCGACGACGCGCCAAAAGGCATCGATGGCATCCGTATTGAGTCGCTGGGCGGTGGCGGCGACGCCCCAAAGCAAGGGTAGCAGCAAAAGGAATCTCATGGCAGAAAGATACAAAAACCAGTTTTTCCGGGATTATATTCGCGTATCCAAACACACGAGCCATGAAACACGCATTCCTGATCCTTTGTATCATCGGCGCGCTGGGCGCGAACGCACAGGCAAAACCCTTTATGCTCACCGGGCCGGCCGACTGGGAGCTCGAGCAGTTTCCCCTCCCACCCGGGTTCGCGCCGGCGATACCCTACAAGGGTCTCGAGGAGTTGCGGTTTGCGCCCGGTATGTTTAAAAAAGATGCGCCGGACTACTTTACATACGCCTTCGTCGCGCGGCTGGACAACGCCAAAAGCGTGCAGCAGGCGGACATCAGGAATTACCTGTTGATGTACTTCAAGGGTTTGTGCAGTAAAACCGCCGCGGACCGGAAGCTCCCGCCGGTAGACACTTCCGCGATCAAAGCCACCATAGGGAAAAGGGATGGCTTGTACGATATAACGTTAAGCGCCTTCGGCGTCTTCGCCGATGGCGCTCCGGTGACGCTCAATATGGAGGCTAAAGTGATGACCGACGGGCAGAAGGTATACCTCCTGTTTATCGTATCCCCCCAGCCAAAATCAAACGCCGTCTGGCAGCAATTGAAAAAGATACAAGCGGACGCCGCGATACCCCATTAGGCGCCGCGATACAAGAGAATCGTACTATGCCCCGAACTGCCGCAGGTGGTGATCCGCGTGCTTGTACGACATCACCGCCACCTCCTCCGCCGTCAGCGGCCCGAAGAACGGGTGGATGATCGCTGGATGCGGTTCGCACAGCATGGTAATCCAGGCGGCCTTCTCCGCAACGACATCCACATCCGAGCGAACGATCAGCCCGGGAAGCGTTGGCGAGTTGCGCGGCAACGGCCGGTCGTCGGATATAAAGCGGGCTTTTGCCATCCGGCCGAAGATCCGGCCGATAAAAGCGCGCGGATAGACGGTGCGGCCCAGGGCCAGTTCTTCCCAAAGCCGGCAGTGGCGGAGCATCTGCGGGGCGGTCATTTTGCCCCATAGCGGCTGGCGGTCCGGCGTAAAGGATTCGATCCGGCTAATGATGGCGGCGCGAACGAAGGGGTCGTCTATATTTTTCATACCGATGGTGTGATTTGTGCCAGTGAAAACCAATTCCCCGAGTCGTCCAGGAAAATGGCCTCCAGGCCATAAAACTCCTTGGTCGGCGGCTTCTTGAAGACGACCCCCTTGGCAGACAGCTCTTCGTAGGTGGCGTAGATATCGGCGCTGGTAAAAACGGCGATGCCAAAGGCGCCCTCCCGGATCATGTCGGTCAGGAGCGTGACCCTTTCCGGGCCGTACGACCGGTTGTCGACCGGTGATAGGACGATCTCCAGGCCGGGTTGACCGGGCGGCGAAACCGTCACCCAGCGGCCGCCCTGGGGCATCGGTACGTCCAGGACCGGTTTGAAGCCGAGCTTGTTTACATAAAAATCGTGGGCCCTGTCCAGGTCGATGACCATGATACTGGTGTGCGTCAGGTGCGAGATCATTGCCTTTTTTTCCAAAGTAACGACGCGCCCGGGAGTATTGCTTATCGAAAGTTGTCAAATATTTTCCGCGAGCCACCCGTTACGCGTGGCAAAACATGCCGGCACGAACTGGAGCGGCGCCGTCGTTGCCGCCGTCCTGAACGCCCGGCGGCCGGCCAGGCAGGCCGTCGGCGTACACCCATGCACCCGTTTGAACAACAGGCTAAAAGACCCCACGCTTTCGAACCCCACGGCATAGCATACCTCCGAAACCGCCAGGTCGCCGTCGAGCAGCTCGAGCGCCTTTTGCAAACGGACGTGGATAAGGTATTGGTGGGGTGTGCGCCCGTAGGCGCTCTTGAACAGCTTGAGGAAATGGAACTTGGAGAACGCCGCCTCGTCCGCGATCAGGTCCAGGTCTATCGCTTCGGCGTAGTGGGCGTCGATGAACAACTTGGCCTGGACGAGACGGCGATACAGGTACATCTTCGGATAGGCGGCTTCCATAGCCACAAGATACGGAAAAGACGCGCGTTACAGGTGTATCCCCCCCGTAACCTCGATCCGCTGCCCGTTGACCCACCGGGCATCGTCGGTGCAAAGGAAGGCGACGACCCCGCCGATGTCCTCCGGGAGCCCCACGCGGCCCAGCGCGGTCTGGGTGATCAGGAACTGCTGCAGCTGCGGCGTATTGCGGATGACGCCACCGTTGAAGTCGGTCTCGATGCCGCCGGGGGCGACGACGTTAGCGCGGATGCCCCGTTTGCCGTATTCAAAGGCCACGTACCGGGAGAAAACCTCCACCGCGCCTTTACAAGCCGCATAGACCGAGTAGTTGGGCACGACGAACCGCGAACCCGCCGCGGTGATGAACACGATACCGCCCTGGTCGTTCATCATTTCGAGCGTCTTTTGGGTCAGGAAAAAAACACCCTTGAAGTGGACGTTCAAAAAATCGTCGAAGGTCGTTTCGGTGTGCTGCGCGATGGGTATCGCGGCGCCGGTGCCGGCGTTGTTGATGAGGAAGTCGAGGCGGCCGGTGTTCCAGGTATTTTTTAGAACCGCTTTCAGCCGTTGCATGAACCCGTCCAGGCCGGCGATGTCGGCCACGTCGAGCTGCATCGCTTCCGCTTTTCGCCCAACGCCGCGGATGGCCGCCACGACCGCGTCCGCGTCGTCCTTCCGGCTGTGGTACGTGACGATCACGTCAATGCCTTTGGCCGCCAGCGAGAGGGCCATGTCTTTTCCGAGGCCCCGGCTCCCGCCGGTGACCAGTGCTATCTTTGCCATAGTGGTTTGAATTTGCTACGCAAAACTAGCGCGCTTTGCCACGCCCGCCCTTAGCGGATTCAAACCAATCCTTATGGAATTCAACGATCGGGCCGCGGAGGCGACGCTGGCCACCTGGGGTATACGCTGCCCGCCGTCGTCAGGCGCCGTTACGGAACTGCGTCGGGCTCAGCTGCGTCTTCTGCCTGAAGAAGGTATTGAAATTCGGAGCCTCCGGGAACCCCAGCGCGTACGCGATCTCCGAGACGTTCCAGCGCGTACCCCTGAGCAGGACCTTGGCTTCCTGGAGGATGCGCTCGCCCAGCAGGTCGGTGGTGGTTTTGCCCGTGGCTTCCTTGAGCGACTTGTTGAGGTAGTTGACGTGGATGGACAATTGGGCGGCGAAGTCCGCGGGGGTGCGGAGCGCGAGCCGTTCACGGGTGTCGCCGATGGGGAACTGGCGCTCCAGGAGCTCGAGGAAAAGGTCGGCGACGCGGTTAGAAGGGGCCTGCGTTGAGTCCCCGGCGGGGCGCAACCGTAGCGCGTAGTGCGCGATCTCGAAGATACAGACGCGCAATGCGTCGTCCCGGTGGGCGTGTCCGGCCCCGAGCTCCGCCAGCATGCGGCGGAACAGCGTTTCGGCTTCGGCGTATTGCGGCTCCGTCAGCTCGAACACCGGCGTCCCGCCGGGTTGAAAAAGGGGGTATTGCGTCAGCGAGCCGAAGTGGTGGAAAAAGGCCGCCGTAAACACGCATACATAGCCGCCGCGACCGCCGTCCATGCGTTCGACGATATACGGCACATGGGGGTTGGAAAACAGCAGCCCGCGCGTGCCGATCTCCAGCGTACGGTCCGCGTACCCCACGCGGGTCGGGCCGTCGAGCAGGCTGATCTTGTAATAGTCCCGTCGGATGAACGGGATCGACTCCGAGTTGCGGCCGACGTAGTCCTCGATGGTAAAGACGTTACAGTGGCCTATCTCCCGCCGCAGCCGCTCCGGCGCGGCGTCGAAGCGGTCCCGGTAGAAGTCCTCTATGGAATGCGTTTGTTTCATCGCGCCGACAATGCCCGGTACATGTCCGCATACACCGGCGTGGGCACGCCGAGCTGCTGCCCCAGCCGGACCACGTCGCCGGTGAGGGCCTCGACCTCGGTGTGGCCGCCCTTCTGGAAGTCGGCGTACATCGACGTCGTGGCGGCGGGCGCGGTCTTGTCGATGCGCTGGGCGACGGAGGCCTTGACGTCTTCGGTCACGCGTATCCCGTTGGCCAGGGCGACGGCGTAGCATTCGTCCAGGAGCGCCTTTACATGGGCGTATTTCGCCGCGTCATCCCGGATGACGCCGATCGCGCTGTTGTAGAAAGAGGTGGCGGTAGCCATCACCGATATGAACAGGAATTTCCGCCAGACCTCGAGGTCGATGTCGGCGGGTATCCTGGCGTCCAGCCCGGCGCGGGTAAAGACGTCGAGCGCCGCCCTCGGATCGCCGCCCTGGCCGCCGAACAGGATTTCCTTTGGCGCGCCCGTCTGCTGAACCACGCCCTTTTCGAGCTGGCGCGCGGCGATATAGATCACGCCTTCCCATACGTCGACCGCCGGGAAGACCGCGCGGACCTTGTCCGCGATACCGATGCCGTTGAGAAAGGGCAACACGACGGTCTGTGGCGTAATACAGGGCGCATAAGGCTTCAGGCTTTCCTCGAGGTCGTACCCCTTGACCGAACAGATCAACAGGTCGATGGCCCCGATAGCGGCAGGGTCGTTGCTAACGAGGTCGGGGTGAACGATGGCCGGGCCTTCGTCTTCGGTGATCAGCTTCAGGCCATTTTGCCGGATGACGTCGAGCGTCTGGCCGCGCGCGATAAAAACGGTCCGCACACCCGGCTGGCGCGCTCCCGCCAGCTTCCCGCCGATATAGCCACCGACGCCGCCGATGCCGAGGATCGCGATAGTCATGTTTTTCATGGGTGTAAATCTACCGATAAATCCCCGCTTACGCGCCCCGCGGACGAACGACCTTTTCAATAGACGAACGCGAGCCGGAGGCATTGGTCAGACATCCTTGATATAGCCTTTGTGGCGGAGGATATGGATAAATTCCCAGTACCCATGCTCGTACGCAGCCACCAGGTGCCGGCGGGGCATTAAAGTCTTGTCTACCGTAACCATACGGGTGACGGCTTCGGTCAGCGAGCCATGGTGGGGCGTCGCTGCGAGTATGGCAGCGCCCATGGCGGCGGAGGCTTCCTTTGTCTTGTGGATGGGTTTGTTCAGGACGTTGCACCGGATGGTGAGCCAGGCTTCGCTGTTGCTGGCGCCGCCGGCGGTGAAGACGGCCTTTACGGGCTCGCCGCAGAGGCGCCCGATCATCTCATAGGCGTACCGTTCCAGGTAGGCGACGCCTTCCATATTGGCGGTGTAGCGGACCGCGCGGTCGTCGGTCGGCGCCTCGAAACCCCGCGCCTCGGGCGCCAGGAACGGGAACCGTTCGCCTTCGACACGGAGCGGCCAGGCGGCCAGACCGGTGGGCATCAATTCCATCGCGGACTGGTTGAACGCGTCCAACGCATAACCGAACTCCCCGGTTACCCAATCGGCGCCGGTGTTGCTGGCGCCGCCAGGCATCCAGTAGCCGTCGGGGTGACGGTGGCTGTAGAGCACGCCATTGGATATTTCCTTGGTCGTGACGCCCTTGATGACCATCGTGGTCCCGATCGTCGTATTCCACTGACCGGGGCGGATGGCGCCGGAGGCGATCTGGGAGGCGCACCCGTCGGTGATGCCATTGGTGATGGCTACACCGTCCGGCAGACCCAGACCGGCGGCCAGCTCGGGCCGGAGGGTCCCGATCACCGAACCGGTGGGGAGCACCGCCGGGAGACCGGGTAGCGGCTCCCGCCAGCGGAGGTCATTCAAATCATACCCCGACTTGTATGCATTCGTATAGTCGGTGACGCCCCAGGTATCGCTGAGCTCGCCGGTGATGTAGTCGGCGGCGTGCAACCAGCGGTGTACATGGATGGCTTTGTCCGGATACCGGTCGACCCACCATGTCATCCGGGCAAGACCGCCAAAGGTGTGGAAGAGCGGGTGCGCCGCGGCGCGCCTGTCGCTGTACATCAGCGCGTGGTGTAACGGGCGGTGCATCGCGTCGACGGGGATCACCGTCCCGGACGTGGACGACACCGAGATGGCCTTTACAAAAGGAGATACATCCGGGCGGTGGACGCTGCGGAGGGCGCGCAGGGTGGCCTCCCACCAGTGGTAGGGCGATTGCTCTTCGCGCGAGCGCACGGTCAGCGGAAAGGCTTCGGAGGCGGACGCCAACAGCTCGCCCGCGTCATTCACGAGGACCACCCGGGCGCCCTGGGTACCGATATCGATGCCGATAAAACAGGGTGTCATGCGGTAAACAGCTGGCGGGTCTTTTTCCATTCATCATACCACGCGCCGTAGTCGTCATCCGGCACCGCCGTTACCACCCCCGCGTCTCCGGCGGCGGCGACCGGGCGACCCAGGGCGCTGTTGCACAGCAAGGCCCCGCCCGCGGCGGAAGCCTGGCGGTAGTTGAGGCGCATCCGTATCTGTTTGCCGGTGAGACCGGCCAGAAAGCGACGGAGCGTAGGGCTTTCCATACCGCCGCCGCAGGCCCACACGTATGGCTTGTTGTGCGGGCTCACACAGTCGAGGGTCTTGTAGTTCTCATAGACGCTACACGCGATGTCCCACAGCGTGGCCCATACAAAAGCGGCGCGGGTCAGCTGGTGGGAGACGGGGGTGTCGAAGATAAAGCCGCCTTTTGTCAGCGGCGTCTTTTCGTCCGCCAGGACGGAGCCCAGCGAAGCGACGCAGGGGAAGCGCGTGATCTGCCCGAGCTCCCGCTCGATGACGGCGTAGGTTTCGTTGGGATAAAATATTTCCTTGAGCCTTTGATAGTTCAGACCGGTGACGCCGGCGTTCGCCTCGAGCATAAAGGTCTCCTTGTCCGTATGCCGGCCCGTCCAGGTGCGTTGCCCGCGGTCCGTTATATAGTCGCCCGCTATCTTGTTCACCGGGGTGGTGGTGCCCGAGACGATGACCACGTCGCCGGTTTCCGGGTGGGTGCTCATGATGGCCAGCTGGGTGTCGCCGCCGCCAACGACGACGCTGGTTTGCGGTGACAGACCGAGGGCGCCGGCGCTCACGGGACCGAGTACCGTGCCGGCGTCGGCCAGCGGCGGCAGCAGCTCGGCCGAAATGTCGAACGCGCTACAGAGCTCGTCGCTCCAATCCTTGCGCGCGACATTGTACAACAACGTCTCCGACGCCTGGGAATGCTCGTACCGGACGACGCCGCTCAGCTTATACCCTATCCAGTCGCTGATGCTCGTAACTGTGTGCAGCCGCCGCCAGAGGTCGTCCCGGCGTTCGCGGACGCCGTGGAGCTTGAACGCGGAAAAAAGGGAGGTGGGGTAGCGACCGGTCAGCGCATATACCCGCGACTTGTCGGTGAGCAGGTGTTCCCATTGGCGTCCGCGGTGGTCGATGTTGGGGAGGCCGATCAGGGAATTGCCAAGACCGTCGAGCAGGACGATGCCCTCGCGCTGGCTGGTGGATGTCACCGCGAGGATCGTTGCCGGGCCGGCCTGTGACAGCGCGGCGGCGGCAATCCTCTCTATCTGCTCCCACAGCATCGCGGGATCGAAATACAACGCCTCCGGGTAGAGCGGGTCCTGGTGATAGACGATGTCCTCGCGCGCCACGCCTAGTAACGTTCCCTCCGGCGACACCACCGCGGCTCGCGCGTTACCGGTTCCGATGTCAATGATGAGATACGCTTCCATGGGCCCAGTCCAGTATCTTTTTGTTGAGGATGTCGACATGGTGGTCTTCGACTTCGTAGGTCGCGCCCGCGGTGTGCGGCGTGGCCAGCACCAGCGGGTGGTCGATGAGCCTGTAGTCTTTTTCGTCGGGGGGCTCGGCGTTGAATACGTCCAGCACGGCGCCGCCTATCCTGTGGTTTTCGATGGCGTCGATGAGGTCGTCGCGGTTGACGACGCTGGCCCGCGCGGTATTGACAAAGATGGCGTGCGGCTGCATCCTGCCGATGAGGCGCTTATCGATCATGCCCATGGTTTCGGGGGTGACCGGGAGGTGGATCGATACGACGTCGCTGGTCGCAAAAACGGCTTCGAGCGTGGTTCTCCGGTACCCGGCGTCCGGCGGGGCGACGTAGGGGTCGTAGTACTGGATCGTACACGGGAACCCCTTCACCATCCCGGCAATGCGCTGCGCCACCGCGCCAAAACCGACCATGCCGATGGTTTTGCCGGCGAGCTCGGCGCCCTTGAACTCGAGGTATGACGTATGCGCGCCATCGTTCCAGTGCCGGTGGGTGAGCCATTCGCGGCTGGGGATGGTTTTGCGCATCAGGCTGATGACGTTGGCCAGGAACATCTCCGCGACCGCCTGGGCGTTCCGGGCGGGGGTGTGGAACACCGGGATACCGTGCTCGCGGGCCGCGTCCAGGTCCACATTGGAGGGTGTCCCGCGGCAAACGCCGATAAAGCTGAGGCGCGGGTGGGCGTGGATAACGGCTGCGGTCACCTGGTCGTGTTCGGTGATCAGCGCGTCCGCTCCGGAACGGTCGAGGAGGTCGTTCAACTCCTCTGCGTCGTACGCCCGGCCGTGTTGTTTCCATTCCCGGTACACCACGTCGCCCACCTGGGAGAGCATTTGTCTTCCTTCCTCACTGTAGGGCGCGGTTATCAAAATGGTCATGTAGTACTGGTTTTGACATCAAATCTTTTGTTTCTGAGGGCAGCGGTACGGTCGGCGGCCCCGGTGGGCAGCAACGCCGTCAGCACGGCCGCGACGATATATAAACCCGATAATATCCAGATGACGCCCTCGCTGCCCAGGGGTCCGATAAAAAGCCCGACGATGGCGGGCCCGGCAAACACCGCCAGCCCGGCGCCGAGGTTCAGCACCGCCATGGCCGCGCCCTTGTCCGATTCGACCAGGGAGGGCGTCAGCGCGGAAAGGGGCACGAAACCCGCCAGGAGAGCGCCCCAGAGGCAACCCGTGAGCATGACCGCCCAGAAGTCGCCGCCGAACCATACCGGCGCATAATAGAACAGCAGCGTGCTGACCGCGCAGCCCACGCAGCCAAACCACAGCACGGTGCGTTTTAGCCCAAAGCGGTCGCCGACAAAACCAAACAGGAGGTTGAAGGCGATGTTCGAGGTAAAGATCGTCCCCCACATGTATAGCCACTGCCGGGTGCCGATGCCGTGGGAAGCCATATATACGGGCATGAAAACCAGGAAGGCGAACTGTGACGTGGTGTTGATCACGCGGATGACGCCGCAAAGGAGGATCTTTGGATGCCGGCGGATCACCGTCAGGCCTTTGGCGACCTGCTTCCTCCCATCCAGGGCGTGCGCCCTCCCGTCCAGCTTGTCTCGGTTCAGCGCCAGGGCGCAAAACGCCCCAAGCGCCACCCAGAAGATCGACGTCCATAACGTCCCCGTATAACCGAAGCGCCGGATCGCCCAGGTCGAATAGTAAGCGCCGAATACGTTCAGCCCCCCGGTGAATACGAACCAGAACCAGCCCACCGCCGCGCTTTGCCCGCGCCCCGGGCTCCGGTAGATGATCCATACCAGGAACGAATACGCGAACAACGGGTAACCGAACCCGCGGAGGGCGTACGTCGCCAGCATCACCGGGAAGTTGAGCGATCCGAGCCCCGGCCCCACGAAACCGGCCGTGCCCGCGATGTATAACAGGATACCGGCCAGCATCGTTTTTCTGGGCCCATAGCTGTCGGTCAGCACCCCCGAAAACCAGGAGGCAATGGCGATGGTCACGCCGTATACGGTAAACAACGCCGCCGAAGCCTGGATCGACAGGCCGCGGCCGACCAGGTACGGGCTTAGCCAGCCCTGCTCCACCCCGTCCCCCATCATAAAGATCAGGATGCCCAGGTACCCCCAGGCAAGCCGTTTGGGAAGACCATAGAAGGTATTTCCGGAATGGTTCATAAGCAAAATAAAGAAAACGAAACCTGAATATCCTTTATAGTTAACTTTTTTTCTATTATTTTCATTCCATGATGAACATCACCGACAGGCATCAATACATCCTCGAGAAGCTGAAAAAGGATGGCAAGGTCAATATATTCGAGCTTACCGAGGAAATGGGCGTCTCCGGGGTCACCATCCGGAAAGACCTCAAACTGTTGGAGGACAAGAAATTGATGTTCAAGATCAGGGGTGGCGGGTCGCTCAACAACCCCTATGCCGGGGACAAACCCATCTATGAAAAAGAGCTTATCAATGCCGAAGAAAAGAAAAGAATTGCAAAAGCGGCCATCGACCTCATCGGCGACACCGATTCGATCATGATCGGTTCCGGCACCACCGTGTTTGAAGTAGCCCGCGCGTTGTTCCCCGCCAAACACCTGACCGTCATCACCCCCGCTCTCCGCGTCGGCCTCGAGCTCAGCCACCGCCCCAACGTGGAGGTCCTGCAGCTCGGCGGCCTCATCCGCCCCAACTCCTCCTCCGTCATGGGCGCCAGCGCGATGCAAATGCTTTCCGACATCTCCTGCGGCATCTACTTCTGCGGCGTCGACGGCATCGACCTCAACTTCGGCATCTCCATCTCCAACATCTCCGAAGCGGCGCTCAACCAGAAAATGATCGAGTCCGCCCAAACCGTCGCCGTCCTCGCCGACAGCACCAAGTTCGACCGCCGCGGCCTCGGGCGCATCTGCAGCTTCGAAGCCGTCCACTACATCATCACCGACCGCAACGTCTCCGCCTCCACGGTCAAGGCGCTCGAGGAGCGCGACATCAAGGTTATCGTCGTATAAAATTTCCATTCGGGCCACACCCCGCGCGGCCGTTCGCGTTCGAGCCAGCACGCCGTAAAGCCAGAGGCGGGGCGTCCTGCCCCTTTTTCCCTCGTTTTGCTGTGCCACAGCAAAGCGAGGGAAAAAGGGGCAGGACGCCCCGCCTCGGTGCCTCGAGGCATGTGGGCCCGACGTGAGCGGTCCAAGTCGTGCAGACCGAGGCAAGCCCGCCGGCAACCGGCTAGTAGCCGGGGTTCTGCGTCAGCTTGGTGTTGAGCCCGACTTCGGCCTGGGGCAGCGGGTATAACAATTTATCGGGGGTCACTACGTAGGAACCGACCGGGAAATAGGTGAATTCCTGCTGGATCGTCACGCCGAAGGCGTTCATCACGGTGATGGCGGTGCCGGAGCGGACGAGGTCGTGCCAGCGCTTGTTTTCGAAGGCGAGCTCGATGCGGCGCTCGTGGAGGATGTCGGCGCGGAGGGCGGTTTGGTCGGTTTCGGTGAGGGGCTGGAGGCCGGCGCGGGTGCGGACGGCGTTGAGCGGGGTCAGGGGGGACTGGCCCTGTTCATTCAAAGCCTCGGCCAGCAACAACAGCGCTTCGGAATAACGATAGACGGGGAAGTCGTCGGAGGAACCGGTGACGGCGACGGCGCCGTGCTCGTACTTCTTGATGTAGGGTACGGCTACCTTTCCGGCGGGCGGGCCGGGGTAGCTGACGACGCTTTTCAGAGCGGAATAGGTGAAATAGTAACTTGCGTTGTAGGTACCCTCGGCGATGCCGATGGAGGCGTCGAGGCGGGTGTCGCCGGATTCATAGTCGGCGATCAGGTCGGGGGTGGGCGTGTTCCAGCCGCCGGTGCTGGTGTTGTTGATTGCGGTGCCGGTGACCAGCGCGGTGCTGGTGCTGCGGGGCAGGAAGTGGAACAACAACGGGTTCGGGGTGGCGCCGGTGGCGGTGCCGCCGAGGAACTGGACCTCGAACAACGACTCCTTGCCGTTCTTGTTAGCCGGCGTGAAGGCGTCGCCGTAATTGGCGTTTAGCGCGTAGCCCATCCCGGGGAGGGTGTTGAGCAGGGTGACGGCGTCGGTGTATTTCTTCAGGTATACGTCCACGTCAGCCAGCAGCACGGTCGCGGAGCCCTTGGTCGCCTGGCCGGTCTGTGGGAATGAAACCGGCGCGGACAGCTCGTTGATGGCGTCGTTGGCGTCCGAGGTGATCTGGGCGTATACCGAGTCTACCGACGAACGGGGCAGGAAGGCGGCGTCCGGCGTCATGACCTCGTGTACGTACAGGGGGACGGCGCCATAGAGACGGACGAGCTTGAAATACATCAGCGCGCGCAGGAACTTGCACTGGCCGTCGAAGTGGGTGGCGGAGTCGGCGGGCACCGCGCCGGCGCCCGGGAGGCGGTCGATCACGATGTTGGCGCGGGAGATGACCTGGTAGCAGTACTGCCATTCCGTGGCGTTGTACGAATCGGTGGAGGCGTCCATGAATTCACAGAGGGCCTCGCGGTCGGTGTAGGCGGTACCCCGGTTGCTCAGCAGGCTCTGGTAGATGGTATTGTCGGAGCGCATTTCGCTCATCAGGTAGTCGTTCGTCACGACGCTGGTCAGGGGCGCGTAGGCGGCGGTCACCGCGGCGCTGAACTGTTGCGTGGTCTGGTAGTAGTTGGCGTCGGAATAGGACGACTTCGGCGAGAGGTCGATAAAGCTCTTCGAGCAGGACGACGCCAAAACGGCGAGCGCCAAAATATATAGTTTTTTCATTGTCGGGATTTATTTAAAGGTGGCGGACAATCCAAAAGAAATAGTGCGAGGGATGGGATACCCTTCCTCATCGACCTTGATCCCGGACGTCGGGTCCTGCCCGCTCAGGTTGATCTCGGGGTTCATACCGCTGTACTTCGTCAGCACGGCGAGCTCCTGTATCGAAGCATACGCGCGCAGGCTGTTGAACATCGAATTGGCCTTCAGCGACAGGGTGTAACCCAGCGTCACATTCTTGATCGCCAGGTAGCTGGCGCTTTCCAGCCACTGGCTGTTGACCTCGCGGCCGATGGCGGTGGTGCCCGTCAGGGTGCGGGGATAAACGCCCGAACCGGGATTGGTCAGGGAACGCCAGTGGTCCAGCGCGGCGGCCAGGGGTACGCGCGAGCCGTCCATATTGGTCTGGTAGGCCCACTTGGCGGCGTTCAGGATCTGGCCGCCGACGTCGAAGGCGGTGCTGATCGTGAGGTCGAAGTGTTTGTAGCTAAGGGCATTGGTAAGACCGCCGGTGAACTTGGGCGTGGGGTCGCCGATAAAGGTGCGGTCGTTCACGTCGTCGATCACGCCGTCGCCATTGATGTCCTTGACCTTGATGGTACCGATGTTCGAAACGCCGTTGGGGTTGGTGGCCGTCGCCTGGTATTTGGCGGAGTTCGCCAGGTCCGTGGCGTCCTTATAGAGGCCCTCGAAAACAAAGCCATAGAAGGCGCCGAGCGGGTGGCCCACCTGCTGGCGGTAATAGTCGGAGGTAACGGTATTGTTACGACGGAGGTAACCCGGCGCGACGAGCGCGGTGATCCTGTTCCGGTCGACGGAGATGTTCAGGCTGGTGTTCCACCTCAGCTTGCCGACCAGGTTGGCGGTGTTGATCGTAAACTCGTGACCCCACAGGCTGATGGCGCCCACGTTGTCCAGGATGGACGAATAGCCCGACGCGGTCGGCAGCGGACGCGTCTGGATCAGGTGGTCAGTGTTCTTGTGGTAGTAGTCGTAGGTAAACAGGATGCGGTCCTTCAGGATGCTCAGGTCAAAACCGAGGTCGAGCTGCAGGTTGCGCTCCCATTGCAGGTCCGCGTTCCCCAGGTTGCCGATGGTCGTACCCTGTGTGATGGTGTTGTTGAAGTTGTAATAGTAGTTGGAGGTCGTGGACTGCGCGGAATAGTAACCGGAGAACGTATTGTTACCGGTCACGCCGTAGCTGCCGCGGAGCTTCAGGAAACCGATGGGCTTGAGGCGGCGCATAAAGGCCTCGTCGCTGACGATCCAGCCCCCCGACACGGAGGGGAAGGTGCCAAAACGCGCGTCGGACCCGACAAGCGAGGAGCCGTCGTTCCGGATCGCGCCCTGCAGCAGGTACCGGCCCTTGTAGTTGTAGTTGACGCGGGCGATCGCGGAGACCAGCGAATACGCCGAATAGCCGCTGCTGCCGGTGACGCTGGTGGCGGCGGACAGATAGGGTATGTCGTCGTTGGGGAAACCCAGGCCGGTGATCGTGTTGCTGGTCGAGCTGAACTTCTGTGCCGAGTAACCGCCCAGCACTTCGAGGCTGTGCTCGCCAAACGTCTTTTTATAATCGAGATAGCCTTCCGCGGTATACGAGCCGTTGTCGACGGAGCTGCTGGTGCCCGTGGGGTTGCCCACCGTGGAGGTCACCTGTCCCGACTGGTAATAGTTCCGGGTTTCGCCGCCCTTGTCGATACCCGCGTTGAGCTTCAGCTGGAGGCCGTGCAGGAACTCGTAGTTCAGGTAGACGTTGCCAAGGATGCGCGTCGTCTTATAGTCGTCGTTGGTCAGGTTGTAGGTTGCCAGCGGGTTGATATACGCCACCATCCCGGAGGAGTACACGTTGCGCTGGTAGGTGCCGTCGGGGTTGTACGGGCTGATCAGCGGGCTGGCTTCGAAAAACCGCTCGAAGTAGCCGTTCACGCCGTCGGTCGCCAGGCGGTTGTTGTGGTCGAGCCGGTAGCTCGGGGCGATGTTCACGCCCATCTTTATTTTCCCGTTGGCGGTGGTGAAGTCCTTGTTGATCCGTCCGGAAAACAGTTTCGTCCCATTGTTGATCAACACGCCTTGCTGCTCCTGGTAGCCAAAGATGGCGGTCGAAGACGAGTGCTCGGTCGCGGACTGCATCGTCACGTCGTAGTTCTGGATGGGCGCGCTGCGCGTCAGGAGCTTGAACCAGTTGGTGCCGGCGCCGTACTGCGACGGGTTCTGGTATTCGGTCGGGATGGCGCCGGTATAGCCTTCATATGTCTGCATGTCCTGGTAGCGCTCGTTCATAAAGGTCGCGAACTGGAAGGCGTCCATCGGTTTGGGGACTTTATTGCCGGGGATGCTTTGCACGCCGTAGCTGGCGTTGACCTCGACCTTTGCTTCCCCCGCGCGGGCGTGCTTGGTGGTGATCAGGATGACGCCGTTGGCCGCGCGCGACCCGTAGAGGGCGGTGGCGGAAGCGTCCTTGAGGACGGTATAGGTTTCGATCTCGTCGGGGTTGATGTTGTTGATGCTACCGGTGATCGGCAGACCGTCGATGACAAACAACGGCTGGTTGCTCAGGTAAAAGGAGGCCGCGCCGCGGATGCGGAAGTCGACGCCCCGGCCCGGCTGGCCGCTGCTTTCCATGACCGAAACGCCCGCTACCTTACCCTCCAGCTGCTGCGCAAACTGCATCACCGGCTGGTCCTGGAGCGGTTCGGCGCTCACCGTGGCGATCGAGCCGGTCACTTCGCGTTGCTTTTGCTTACCATAGCTGACCGTCACCTCGTTGAGCTCTTTGGCGATCGCCCGCAACTTGATGGAAGGGATCTTCCCCGCCTGTACCGCCCATTCTTCCGCCTGGTATCCCAGGGAGTGGACCACGAGGACCGCGTCCGGGGCGGCGTTGATGGTGAAAAAACCTTCTGCGTTGGTGGTGACGCCTTTAGCGGGAGCGCCCTTTACCGTGACGGACGCGCCGGCGACCGGCTGGTCCTTGTCATCGGTTACCCGGCCGGTGACCTTTTGCGTCTGGGCGCGACCGGCAAATGAAATCAGAAGCAGGCATAGTAAACCCACAAGAGGCTGAAAAACAGTCTTCTTCCGCATAGCGTAGGAGTTGGTTGTTGAGTGTTTTAAAGTTTACGAAAGGATAAGAAAGCGTAAATTTTAATAAAAGTAAAGCGACTTAAAGGATGAAAAGCCTTTCGAAAGTGAGTTAATAGAAACTTAATCTGCACGACGGTCCGGCCGCGCGCGCCGTGACCGGTCGCCATGTTCGTTTTTGATACAATACCACTGCGCATACGACAATGATGTTCAATGCCTTGCGGCCCGGCATCCTTTCTGTGGCAATGATAGGCACTATGCTCTTCCTCACTGCTTTCCGAAACATGCGCCGCCGTCTCGGCTTTACGATCATCAACGTCCTGGGTCTGGCGATGGGTATCGCCTCCTGTTTGCTGATCTTCCTGGTGGTCCGGTATGAACTGGGTTACGATTCCTTTAATAAGAAGGCGGATCGGATCTACCGGGTGAACCACCACTCCATCGACTACAACCCGAGGGTTACCCCGGCGATGGGACCGGCGATGCGGGCGTACTTCCCGGAGCTGACGGTGGCGCAGCTCTTTTATATCGACGCCCAGGTCAAGGTGGGGAACGACCGGTTCAACGAGAAAAACTTTCCCTTCGCGGACGAATGGGTTCCGCGGGTATTCGACTACCGGTGGATCAGCGGGGACCCGAATACGGCCCTGTCGGCGCCGCGGTCGATCGTGCTCACGGAGTCGTATGCCCGCAAATACTTCGGTAACAAAGACGCCATGGGCCAGACCGTCACCATCGACAACCGGTGGGACTGCAAGGTCACCGGCGTGATCAAGGACCTGCCGGGGAACACCTCCCTACCCTTCCCCTTCATGGTGTCGATGCTTACGGTCGAAAAGGAATTGCACGGCTCGCACGAATACTGGAACATACCGGACGGGAGCTTTACCTATTTCGCGCTCCCGGAGAATGTCTCCATCGCGAGCATACGGGGGAGGATACACGATTTCCTGGATAAAACCTGGGGCAGCGACGTGTCCAAGACCGCTACGCTGATCCTGCAGCCGCTGCGGGACGTGCACTTCGACCAGCAATACCTGTACATCACCGTGAGCCCGACCACGTCCCGGCAGACCTACTGGGCACTCGCGGGGATCGCGCTCTTTATCATCGTCACGGCGTGTATCAACTTTATCAACCTGGCTACGGGACAGTCCGCGACCCGCGCCCGGGAGGTGGGCGTCCGCAAGGTCCTCGGCGCCCGCCGGCCACAGCTGATCGGGCAGTTCCTAGGGGAAGCGGGGTTGCAGGTCGTGTTGGCCTCGCTCCTGGGTCTTCTGGCCGCGGCGCTGCTAACGCCGCGTCTAGCCGCGTGGCTGGGCATCGGTATCAGCGCCGGGGAGTTGACGGAACCCGTCGTGTTGGCCGTCCTGGTGGGACTCACGCTGCTCATCATACCGCTGGCCGGTCTGTACCCGGCCTTTGTACAATCCGCCTTCCGGCCCATCCTCACCCTGAAGGGATCGGCCCCGAACTCCCGCGGCGGGCTGGCGCTGCGCCGGGGGCTGGTCATCCTGCAATTCGGGATCTCGCAGCTGATGATCATCGGCACCATCGTGGTGGCGCGGCAAATGGATTATTTCCAGAACCGCGACCTCGGTTTTAACAAGGACTTCGTCATCTCCTTCGATATACCGGATACCGCGCACCGGCAGCTGCTCTGGCAGCAGTTGTCGTCGCTCACGGGCGTGTCCGCCATCAGCTTCAATTCGGGGTCGCCGGCCAACCTGACCGGCGCCACGGGGTATGACGCGCCGCAATACGGTCTGACCGGGGAAAACATCACGGAATTCAAGTCGGTGGACGAGCACTTTATCCGGATGTTCGGGTTGACCATGCTGGCGGGGGATACCATCATGAAAAGAAGCGCGCAGGATAGCATTCTGCCCATTGTCGTAAACGAAACGCTGGTGAACAGCCTCAACATCAAGGACCCGCACGCCGCGCTGGACAAGATGATCCGGTTCGACGGGATTTCCGGCCGGATCATCGGCGTGGTCCACGACTTCCAAAGCGAAAGCAAACACAAAAAGCGCCGCGCCTGTATCATCGACTACGACAGCCGGCGTTTCTGGAACGCCTGCGTACGGCTGGACCCGCACGATATGCACGGCACTATCGACCGGATCGGGAAATTGTGGTCGACCCTCTGGCCAAAGGAACTCTTCCAATACGAGTTCCTCGACGAGCACATCGCCACGTTTTACCGGCAGGAGGAGCAGGTCTATACCGCGTTCCGGATGTTTTCGCTCATCGCCATCGGGATCGGTTGCCTTGGATTATACGGCCTGATCGCCTTCGCCACGCTCCAACGCACCCGGGAAGTCGGCATCCGCAAGGTCCTGGGCGCCTCCGTACCGGGTATCGTGTTGCTGTTCAGCCGCGAATTCATCTGGCTGATCGCGCTCGCGTTCGTGATCTCCGCCCCGATCGCGTGGCTGGCCATGCATTCGTGGCTGATGAACTTTGCGTACCGGATCGACATCGGGTGGGTGACGTTTGCCGTGGCCATCGGCGTATCCTTCCTGATCGCCGCGCTGACGATCGCGCAAAAGACGGTCCGGGCGGCGGTGGCCAGTCCGGTCAAGAGCCTCCGGACGGAATAATGTTTGTCATGGCTATACTTCCGTGTCTAAGCTACTACAATTGACGGCCGGAGAAAGCAAATTGTGATAACCTACACGAATTACTACGTAAACAGCATGAACATCTTCAAAAGCGCCGCAAGGCAGGCTACGCGCCACAAAGAGCAAACCCTTATCAAGATCCTCGGCCTGGCCGTAGGCATTGCCGTGTGCCTGCTGATCTTTTTTGTGGTGCGGTTCGAAACGAGCTTTGACGACTTCCACCCGCAGCGGGAACATATATACCGGGTGGTGTCGGTTTTCCATACGCCCGAGGGCATCGGGTATGAGTCGGGGGTGCCTTTTCCAACGGCGGGCGCGCTCCGGCGCGATTATCCGCAGCTCAAAAGCGTTGCGTGCATACTGAGCCTCGGCGGCGACGGGCTGATCAAGCTGGCGTCCGGTGACAAGTTCCGGGAAACGAGCGGTATCCTGTACGCGGAGCCGCAGTTCTTTGACATGTTTGCTTTCCCATGGCTCGCCGGCGACAAAAAAACCGCGCTGAACGAACCCAATACCGTGATCCTGACGCGGACGATGGCAGCCAAATACTTTGGCGACTGGCGCACGGCGGTGGGAAAGACGCTGAACCTGGACAACCGGTTGTTGCTACAGGTGACGGGCGTGCTGGAGGACGCGCCGGCCAATACCGATTTCCCCCTGAAGGTCGTCATCTCGTATGCTACGCTCCGCAAAACGGGGGTCGGCGGCGCGCTCGACAACTGGGTGAGCATATTCGCACAACACTACTGTTTTGTAACGCTCCCGGACAACCTGCCGCCGGCGGCCTTCGACAAGGACCTCACGGACGTGGTCAACCGGTACAAGCCCGCGGAAAACCGCAACGAAGGCATGATGCTGCTGCCGTTGAAGGACATGCACTACGACACCCGTTTTAATGCCTTCAATAACCACCCCTTTAGCCGGGGCCTGCTCCGGACGCTCAGCCTGATCGGCTTGTTCGTGCTGATCATCGCCTGCGTGAACTTCGTCAACCTGTCCACGGCCCAGGCGGTCAACCGCGCGCGGGAAGTGGGTATGCGGAAGGTGCTGGGCGGCACACGGCCGCAATTGTTGTGGCAGTTCATGGGGGAAACGTGTCTGCTGGTCGTTACGGCCGCCATCGCGGCGGTCGGCCTGTGCGACCTGTCGCTGCCGTTCGTGGAACGGCTGCTCGATATTTCGTTTGTATGGGACCGTCAGGCGGCCGGGCTGATCATCGCGGTGGTCGTGGGGACGACCTTCCTGGCCGGGTTTTATCCGTCGCTGGTGCTATCCGGCTTCAATCCGATCGCGGCGTTCAAAAGCAAAACGGCGCCCGCCTCTTCCCTCCTGCGCCGGGTGCTGGTGGTACTTCAATTCAGCATCGCCCAGGCGTTGATCATCTGTGTGTTGATCGTCGCGGGGCAGGTCGCGTTCTTCCGCACGACGCCGCTGGGATTTGACAAGGACGCGATCCTGATCACGCATATGCCGGACAACCGGAAGATGGACGTCCTCAGGCAGCAGCTGATCGGGACGCCGGGCGTCGAAAAGGTGAGCTTCAGCTACGCCAGTCCCCTGGACGTAAACACCGACTGGAACAGCGACATCATATACAACGGCGTGGAGCAGCACGACTTTGGCGTCAACCTCAAGTGGGCCGACTCGGTCTACCCCAGCCTCTACCACTTCCAGCTGCTCGCCGGCAACCTTGTACCGGGACCCTATACGATGGTCGTCAACGAATCGTTTTTGCGCAAGCTGGGCATACGGCGGCCAACCGAAGCGCTCGGCGCGAAGGTGGTGATCAAGGGCGTGGGCGACACCAGCATCATCTCCGGGGTCGTCAGGGACTTCAACATCGCGCCCCTCCACGACACCATCCGCCCGGTGGTCATGGAGAACTGGAAGCAGAATTATTACACCGTCAATGTCAAACTTACGCCGTCGATGATCGGCCAGGCGCTGCCCGCCATCGAAAAGCTGTGGAAGGCCACCTACCCCGACGACGTCTACGAATACCGCTTCCTGGATGAAAGCATCGCGCGGTACTACGAGCAGGAGAACCAGTTGGCCACGCTTTACAGGATATTCGCGCTGCTGGCGGTGTTTATTTCCTGTCTCGGTCTCTACAGCCTCGTCTCTTTCATGGCGGTTACCCGCGCCCGTGAGGTGGGCATCCGCAAGACGCTGGGGGCGTCGGTCGCGGACATCGTCTATCTTTTCTCCAGGGAATTCACCGGCCTGGTCCTGTTGTCCTTTTTGATCGCGGGTCCCGTCGCGGGGTATGGCATGCAGCGCTGGCTGGAGCAATACGCGTTCCACTTCCATCCCGGTCCCTGGCTGTTTGCCGAGGCGGTGGCGATCTCCGTGGGGGTTGCGTGGGTGTCGGTGGGGTACCGGTCGTTGAAGGCGGCGGTGGCGAACCCGGTTCGTTCCCTGAGGACTGAATAGTCGTGTCCGTTTCGTATTTTCGGACCATGAAATGGACGCTCTTAACCCTTACCCTCCTACCCTTTTGCGCCTGCAAAAAAGGCAACGACACCGTGGTCACCTTCGCGGTCAACGGAAAATCCTGCAGTTATTCGGGCATACCCGGCAACACCTCCCACGTGGGGTACTCATCCGGCTATAGACTCAGCTATGACTTCTATTTCCAGGGGGCCTTTGGCGACTATTTCGGCATCTACGTCCCCGGCGGCGCCGGTTTCCAGGCGTCCGACGGCGAGTTTACGGACTCGCTGAACATCGGGATGACGTACCCCGCCAGCCCCTCCCTGGCGGGCGTTCCGCCGGTAAAGTTCTTTGGCGAGTTTATCTACCCAACGAAGGCCTACCGGTTTTATGTGACCATAACGCGGAACGGAGGCTCCTCCTGGGATGGGACCTTTTCGGGGTATATCGAAGGAGAAAACGTGTTCACCGGGGCCACGGAGAAGGATACGATCAGCAATGGCGTATTCAAAAACCTGCCGCTCACCCGGACGTTCGATTAGGCCGGATCGCCCCCCATGTTTGGCACTTTTGCCCATCGGGGGTGTGATTAACGCCGTGTACCTTGTTTTTAGAAAAAATACGAGGTATGAAGCGCTTATTGATATTCCTGCTGGCCGCTCCGGTTACGACCGCTGCGCAGCAGCTTGATAAAATGCCCGCCGACCTGGAAACCCAGCTCGCTCTGAGCGCCCTGCCGGCGGACCTCCAGGCGGGAGCCACGGTATACCTCCTGGACCCCGCCAAGGGATACTACGTCGGCCGGCAGGGAACCAATGGTTTTGTGTGCTTTATCGACCGGACCGATTGGGAGTGGGGGCAATTCCGTAACGACGTCTTTGCGCCGATCTCCTTCGACCCCGCGGGGGCGTCTACCACTTTCCAGGTTTATAGGGACGTCGCAGCCATGCGCGCCACCGGGACGTATACGGCCGCGCAGGTCAAGGACACGGTGATCGCGCGGTACCGCTCCGGCCGTTATACCGCGCCCGCCCGCGCCGGCGTCTCCTATATGCTGGCGCCCGTCATGCGGGTCTACATCGGGAACCCAGACAATACCACCGTGCAGACCATGAGCATGCCTCATTATATGTTTTATGCCCCGTACATCACCGACGCCGATGCGGGTACCAACCATAATTCCGGGCCCTTCCTCAACAACCCGGACAACATGATCTTTGGCGACCGGAAGGGGCCGCAAGGGTACTTCATCGTGACGGCGGACGAGAGATTAACGGCGAAGATCCTGGCCGACAACAAGGGCCTGCTCCAGCGGTTGCAGGCGTACAGTCACTTTTTCATGCCGGACATGGATATGAGCCACTAGGAATAAACCTTCAGTATTTTCCCGTTGACGGCGCCCTCCGTGCTCAGGATATAGGCATTCACCACTTTCTCCATCGGCGCCAGGTTATACCCCGGGAAAAACGCACCGTACCGCTCCTTGCTGTCCTCCACCAACCCCGGGCTCACGGCGTTGATCCGCCTTTCGCGGGTCATCTCCTGCGCCGCGCCCAGCACAAAGCTGTTGACCGCGCCATTGATCATGGCGACGCACGTGCCGTTGCGCGCCGGGTGCTCTGCGGCGATACCGCTCGTCAGCGTGAAGGAGCCGCCGGGGTTGAGGT
>NZ_DATJIY010000104.1:0-7333 GCF_035492835.1 Dinghuibacter sp. | reverse complement strand
GCCCAAGCGCGCCGCGCTCGCATCCATCAGCCAATAAATAAATACTAGTAAATACCAGCCGCATGACCGAAGCATGGGAGGCCAGCCCGGGGGCGCGGGTTGCCGGCCGTTTTCTACAAAGAACCGGCCGGCAACCCGTGCCCCCGGGCTGGCCGGGCCATAAAGCATTAAGGCATTAAAGCATTAAGCTAAAGGATCGACTTGACGGCGTTGTAAATGACATGGGGTTTCCCCAGGGTATAATAGTGCAGGACGGGCACGCCGGCCGCTTTCAACTCACGGCTTTGCTGCGCAAGCCACTCGGTACCGACCTGTTCGACGGCGGCATCGGTCTTGGCGGACGAGATGGCAACGGACAGGTCGTTCGGGATGTCTACGTGGAACGTCCGCGGGAGCACGTTGAGCTGCTTCTTCGAGGTCAGCGGTTTCAGACCGGGGATGATGGGCACGTGGATGCCCGCTTCGCGGCAGCGCTGGACAAAGTCGAAATATTTCGAGTTGTCGAAGAACATCTGGGTGGTGATGTAGTCCGCGCCGGCGTCCACCTTGGCCTTCAGGTACGAAATATCCGAATCGAGGTTGGGGGCCTCGGAATGTTTTTCGGGGTACCCCGCGACGCCGATACAGAAGTTGGTGCGGCCGCCGTTCCGGATGTCTTCCTCCAGGTATTCCCCGTTGTTCAGGTGGACCACCTGCCGGAGTAGGTCGATGGCGTACCGGTGACCGTTGGGCTCGGGTTCGAAGTTCGACTCGTTGCGGGCGGCGTCACCCCTGAGGATAAGGGCGTTGTCGATTCCGAGGAAAGCAAGATCGATCAGGGCGTCCTCGGTCTCCTGGCGGGAAAAGCCGCCGCAGATGATGTGAGGGACGGCGTCCACCTTGTAGTGGTTCATGATCGCCGCGCAAATACCCACGGTGCCGGGACGCTTGCGGACCTCGACCTTTTCAAAAGTGCCGTCCGCACGTTTCTTATAGACGTGCTCGCTCCGGTGGTAGGTCACGTTGATGAACGAGGGCTTGAACTCCATCAGGGGATCCAGGTGTTCGAAAATCGACTGGATCGTCTTGCCTTTCAGGGGGGGTAGCACCTCGAATGAAACCAACGTGTCTTTCGCGTCCCGTATGTGTTGGGTAACTTGCATAATTTATGATAAAACCCCGGCAAGGTACTATTTTTGCTCCAAAACCGAGCAACATTGGATCTGGCAACCATACACACCCAGGAACTGGTCAAACGCTACGGATCGAGGACCGTCGTCAATCACGTCAGCGTACAAGTGCAGCAGGGAGAGATCGTCGGGCTTCTTGGGCCTAACGGCGCGGGTAAAACGACCACTTTCTACATGGTGGTGGGGTTTGTCCGACCGGACGAAGGGGCGGTGTACCTCAACAACGAGGACATCACCAAGCTGCCGATGTACAAACGGGCTCAGATGGGGATAGGGTACCTGCCACAGGAGGCCTCCGTTTTCCGAAAGCTCAGTGTCGAAGACAACCTTTTGGCGGTGCTCGAAATGACGAAGCTGACCAAGGCCGAACAACGCGAAAAACTGGAAGCGCTGCTGGAAGAATTTCACCTTCAGCATGTTAGGAAAAATAACGGGGACTCCCTGAGTGGGGGTGAACGCAGGCGGACCGAGATCGCCCGGGCCCTCGCGGTCGACCCCAAGTTCATCTTGCTCGACGAACCCTTTGCAGGGGTCGACCCCATCGCGGTGGAGGACATCCAAAGCGTGGTGGCCCGGTTGAAGTACCGCAACATCGGCATCCTGATCACCGATCACAACGTAAACGAAACCTTGTCCATCTGCGACCGGGCATATTTGTTGATCGAGGGGAAGATATTCAAGCAAGGGACCGCCGAGGAGCTGGCCGCTGACGAAAAGGTACGGAGCCTGTACCTCGGCCGGAACTTCGAGCTCAAACGCAAAGACTACCTGCTCAAAGACGCGGGTTTGTTATGAAAATCCTGAGTCCTGCCATATCACGGCTGGCGCGGTTGCGCTACTGGAGGGTCCAGCAATGGTCCGAGCATCCCCGCGAAGCGCAACGGGAGGTATTGCAGGATCTGGTCACGATGGCCCAGTATACCGAGATCGGGCGCAGGTATGGTTTGTCGGAGCTTTTTTCGGTAAGGGAATTCAAGCAGCGCATTCCCATACACGACTACGAGGACCTTAAACCCTATATCGAAAGGATGATGCAGGGTGAGGAAAACCTCCTCTGGAATACGCCGGTGCATTGGTTCGCCAAGAGCAGCGGCACCACCAGCGACCGGAGCAAGTTCATCCCCGTCACGGAAGAAAGCCTCAAGGACGGGCACTACAAGGCGGCGCGGGACGTGCTCACCCTATACTACGCCAACTTCCCCGATTCGGACCTGCTCACCGGAAAGGGCTTGGTCGTGGGAGGGAGCCACCAGATCAGCAAGTTCGCGGAAGATATTCACTATGGCGACTTGAGCGCCGTGCTGCTCCAGAACGCGCCCTTTTACGGGCAATGGCTGCGCACGCCGGAGCTGGCCATCGCCCTCATGGACGAGTGGGAGACAAAGATCGAAAAGCTGGCCGCGTCGACCGTGAACGAGAACGTCACTTCGCTCTCCGGGGTACCTACCTGGACGCTGCTCCTGCTAAAGAGGATCCTCGATATCACCGGCAAAAACCACATCGTGGACGTATGGCCCAACCTCGAGCTGTACATCCACGGGGGCGTTTCGTTTACGCCCTACCGGGAGCAGTTCGCGCGCATATTGGGTAAGGAGATCAGCTACCTCGAAATCTACAACGCCAGCGAAGGCTTCTTTGCCGCCCAGGACCACCCAACGGTGGAGGGCATGCTCCTGTTCCTGGACCACGGCATTTTCTATGAGTTCATGCCCATCGGCGAATACGGCAAACCCGACCCGCAGACCATCGGTCTTCAGCACGTCGAGCTTGGCAAACAGTATGCGCTGGTCATCTCCACCAACGGAGGACTGTGGCGCTACCTCGTCGGCGATACGGTCGAGTTCACCTCCCTGAGCCCCTTCCGCGTCAAGGTCTCGGGCCGCGTCAAGCACTTCATCAACGCCTTCGGGGAAGAAGTCATCATCGACAATACGGACAGGGCCATCGCCATGGCTTCCCAGCAGACCGGCGCCATCGTCAACGACTACACCGCCGCCCCCGTGTATTTCAGCGACCACGGCAATGGGGCGCACGAATGGGTGATCGAGTTCGAAACGGAACCCGCCGACATGAGCGCCTTCATAACGGCGCTGGATACCTCCCTGAGGCAGGTCAACAGCGACTACGACGCAAAGCGGCACAAGGACATTGCCCTCAGCTTGCCCATCGCACACGCTGTCCCAAAGGGCTTCTTCAACGCCTGGCTCAAGGGAAAAGGCAAGCTCGGCGGGCAACACAAGGTCCCCAGGCTATCGAACGACCGCAAGCACATGGAGGAGATATTGGAGCTCATCCGGCGCTGGAACGAGCGTTGACAACGAAGTTTGTCTTATCTTCGCGTCCCGAATAAGGGCCCAAAACGGCCGGTGGCCGTTTCAAGATCATTAGATTATGCAGCTATTAAAGAACAAGGTCGTCATCGTAACCGGCGCTGCGCGCGGCATTGGCGAGGGTATCGTGCGGAAGTTCGCAGAGCACGGCGCGCACATCGCCTTCACCTATGTCAGCGAAAGCAGCGCGCCGCGGGCCAAAGCCATCGAAGAAGAGCTTTGGACCAAAGGCGTGAAGGCCAAAGCATACCGGAGTAACGCGGCCGTATATGCGGAGTGCGAAAACCTGGTAAACGAGGTGATCGGTGAATTCGGAACCGTGGACGTCTGCGTCAATAACGCCGGTATCTCCAAAGACAACCTGTTGCTGCGCGTCACCCCCGAGCAGTGGCAGGAGGTCATCCAGACAAACCTGGACAGCGTATACAACATGACCAAACAGGTCATCAAACCGATGATGAAGGCCAAATCCGGCAGCATCGTCAATATGAGCTCCATCGTCGGCGTCCGCGGGAACGCGGGGCAGGCCGCCTATGCCGCCTCCAAAGCGGGTATCATCGGCTTCACCAAGTCGATCGCGCTGGAGCTCGGAAGCCGCCACGTCCGCTGCAATGCCATCGCGCCCGGTTTTATCGAGACCGACATGACGCACTACCTCAAGAAGGGCCACGGCGCCGCGGAGTTCCTCAAAAAGATCCCGATGGGCCGTTTTGGCACCACGAGCGAGATCGCCGACACCGCGCTCTTCCTGGCCTCCGATATGAGCACTTACATCACCGGCCAGGTAATCAGCACCTGCGGCGGCCTCAACATATAAACGACAGCGCGGCGGCTCCGCGCGAACGACAGCTATGGACTTCGAGAAACTCCTATCCAACAACAGGGCATGGGCGCAGCTACGTGTAGATGAAGACCCGGATTTCTTCAATCGCCTTGCAGGACTTCAATCTCCGGAATTCCTATGGATCGGTTGCAGCGACAGCCGCGTGCCCGCCAACCAGATCACCGACACCCAACCCGGCGAGATCTTCGTCCACCGCAACATCGCCAACCTCGTCGTCCACACCGACGTTAACCTTGCCGCCGTCCTGGACTACGCAGTCAATATCCTGAAGGTAAAACACGTCATCGTATGTGGCCACTATGGCTGCGGAGGCGTCAGGGCGGCAATGACCCGCACCGACTACAAGGCCATCCTCAATAAATGGCTCCGGAACATCAAGGACGTCTATCGCATCTACCAGGAAGAGCTCGACGCCATCGAGGGCGAAGAGGCCAGGGCCGACCGGCTCGTCGAATTAAACGTACGGGAACAGGTAATGAACCTGGCCAAAATGTCCACCATACAACGTGTCTGGAAAAACGAGAACCGCGTCCACCTCCACGGCTGGGCCTACGGCCTCAAGAACGGATACATCAATCCCATACTCCACTTACCCCCCAATACACCGATCGACCCGCTCTACGAGTACGAGGACCTATAGCAGCACTTTCGCAAGCGCGAACCCCACCGCGATCGCGACGACGACAGTCACTATGCCCGGCCGGATAAAACTATGGTTGAGCAACCACTTCCCTATCCGCGTCGACCCCGTCTTGTCGATCTGGATCGCCGCCAGCAATGTGGGATAGCCGGGTAACACCCAGTCGCTGTTGACCGCTGGAAATATAGCGATCAGGACGGGCGCCGGCAATCCCAGCGCCAGACCCAGCGGCATAACGACCTTGGTGGTCGCCGCCTGGCTGAACATCAGCACCCCCATGATAAAGGCGACGATCGAGAACGTCCATGGGTGCGCCTTTGCGATCCCGCCCAGCGCGTTCTGGATGACCAGCTGGTTGTTCTCCATAAACGTAGCGCTCATCCAGACCACCCCAAAGACCGACACCAGCGCAATTGCCATGGAGGTAAAAAGACCCGTCCGTGGCACATCCGCCGCCCGGGTAGGCGTAAATGCCAGGATGGCCGCGCTGGCCGCCAGCGTAACGATCTCGATCACCGTCACCATCTTGAGGGTGCCGTCCGCGTTCACGCTAAAGGTGGCCTTACCGGCGGGCCAGTGTGGCAACAACCAGGGCAGTGACCCCGCCAATACGACGGCCAGGATGGCCGCGCCAAAGATATAAACCGCCGTTTTCGCCCCCGGTTTGAAAGTGCGTGCCACAGCCGCCGCGGGCATCGCGACTGCCGCTGGCGCCGCCCCCTCCGGCAACGCCCCGGCTTCGCCGGGCAATGGCCCTACCGCCGGCAAATCGCGCCCCATGCGCAACACCGACGCCGCCCCCGCCAGCATCCCGATAAAACAAGCCGGGATGGCGACGCGCATGATGTCCACGGCAGCCCCGGGATACCCGAGGATAGCCGCGAGCGCCGCGGTGGCGGCCGCCATCGGGCTACCCGTAAGGGCGATGTGCGAGGCGATAACAGAAATGCTCAACGGCCGCTCCGGCCGGATACGCTTTTCCAGCGACACCTCGTATATGATCGGGAGCATCGAATAGACAACGTGGGACGTGCCCGCAAACAATGCCAGAAAAAACACCACGATGGGCCCCAGGAAAACGACGCGCGACGGATTTCGCCGGATCAGCTTTTCGGCCAGATAAACGAGATAGTCAAGTCCCCCCGCAGCCTGCATACAAGCGGCCGTCGTGACGATGGACAAAATGATCATCATCACGTCCAGGGGTGGCTCCCCCGGCCGGAGGTGAAACACGACGACAAAGATCAGCATCCCGATCATACCCATGACACCCAGCCCGATGCCCTTCATACGGGCGCCGAGCAGGATCATAGTAAGGAGAATGGCAAGCTGGATCCAGATCAAGCCGGTGTCTTTGTTTTTTGCGATTCCCGGGTTTTCCGGAAGCGTTCGATGGCCTCACGGGTGTATTCGCTCAGGACGAGACGGCCGGAGATGGCAGCCTTTTCGTGAAGCAATTCGTCCCAGTTTTCGGTTCCTTTCCAGAAGGTCTTTTTCAGCTCCTTCATCGCATCGGGGTTCATATGCGCCAGCGAATGCGCCAGGCGGTTGATGGAGTGGTCCATATTCTCGACGCTCTCGTGGACTTCGGCAAAGAGGCCCTTCTTCTTGGCCCAGTCCGCGTTCCGCCACATATTAGCGTCGATCGCCAGCTGGCTGAAGGCGGACGTGCCGATCTTGCGCTCGACGGCCGGGGCGATGACGAAGGGTCCGATGCCCAACGCGAGCTCGCTCAGCTTGATTTCCGCTTTTTCCCAGGTGATGCAATAATCGACCGCGGCGGCGAGGCCTACGCCTCCGCCCACGCACTTACCCTGGACGCGTCCGATGATGAGTTTCGGACACTTCCGCATGGCGTTGATGACCTCCGCGAAGCCGCTGAAGAATTTCTGTCCCTCGGCCTCGGTGCGGATACCCTCTAGCTCCTCGAAGGCGGCCCCGGCGCAAAATGCGCGGTCACCGGCGGAACGAAGGATGATAACCTTGGTTTTGGGATCCAGGCCCGAGATGTGGATTTCCTGAGCCAGTTCGTGTAACAATTTGCCCGGCAAGGCGTTGCTTTGGGGATGGTAGAACTCGAGGGTAGTGATGCCGTGATCGTGTTCGATTTTCACGTAACCCTCCTGAATTTCGTGGATCATAAATGTGGACCTCCTGAGTCGTTCTGGGGTTTTCAGTTACAGGATATTGACGTCAATGTACCTACAAAGTATAAAAAAATGACGTTACCGAGCCGTTAAAATTTCCGCGCGGCGCCACTGAGGCAGCGTGCTTCTGGCGTCATGTTGGGGCGTCCTGCCCCTTTTTCCCTCGTTTTGCGGGACACCGCAAAGCGAGGGAAAAAGGGGCA
>NZ_DATJIY010000103.1:0-37935 GCF_035492835.1 Dinghuibacter sp. | reverse complement strand
CCGGTCCTGATGGCTATACGCGAATGGGACGACCACGACCGTAGCCATAAAACCGCCGCTTTGGCCATGGCCGAAGACTACCTGAACAGCTGCGCGCCGAATGCCATCCTTTTTACCTTTGGGGACAACGATACCTACCCGCTTTGGTTCGCCCAGGAAGCCCTGGGCATACGACCCGACATCCGCGTGATCAATACCAGCCTGCTGGGTATCGATTGGTACATCGACCAACTGCGCTATAAGATCAACAAAAGCGACGCCATCGACCCGATCTGGTCCGCGGACGCGGTCGCGGGGGACAAACGGGATCCTATTTATGCCGGGGAGTACGCCATGCGTAACGCGCCCCCGGACACGCTCATGGACCTGGAAACGATGATGCGGGCGACGGGCGGCAACGACCCCGCCTATGCCGTCCAAACCACGGACGGCCAGACCTTCAATACCTTCCCCTCCCACCTCGTCAGCGTGCCCGTGGACACGGCCCTGGTCCGGCGGAACGGCACGGTGGACCCGGGCGATACCGGGTTGGTCGGAGAGCTCCGCTTCCGCATCCCCGCGAGCGCCATCCTCAAGGGGGACGCCATGATCCTCAACATCGTCGCGGCCAACCACTGGAAACGGCCCCTCTACTTTACGTCCATCTACGACGCCATGGGCTTTAACGAGTACCTGCGGCAGGATGGCCTGGCATACCGGTTGGTCCCGCTCCACGCTCAGGCCATGCACATCGACTATACAAAAGATAAGTTGTTGAATGCCTTTGCGTTCGGTGGGGCGGAACGGCCGGGTGTGTATTTTGACGAGGAAAACCGACACAACCTGCTCACCGTCAGGGCGGCATACACGACTCTGGCGGACTATCTCCTGGGCGCCGGCCGGGTCGCCGACGCCAGGACCATCCTGGAGCGCTGCGACCGGGGTATGGGCTACATGGACTATGGCCAATGCAGCCGCTGGGGCAACTACCACGACCGGGCGTCCGAAAAATTCGCGGCGGACGCCTACCAGGCGGGGGACTTGCCGCTGGCGCGGAAAGTGGATTCGGCGGTAAGGCTGGATTGTATCCAGCAGATCCGTTATTCGGAGACGCTCCCACGGCTCAGTCCGGGGTCTTACCTGGGGTACGAGGCCCGGACGGCCCGGGACATTCTTCATGACCTGGATTCCCTCCGGACACGGTACGATCCGGTCGCGGCGCCGCGCCAGCGGTAGCCTGCGCCCCGTGACTGCGGCTGTCTGTGCCTCGCGCCCCGCCCGGTCTCACGGCGACATTTTTTTTATTCCCCTTATTTAAGGAAATTTAGGGTCTGAAGATAAGGAGGCGTTATGATTGGCTACCACTTTACCAAGTTTGACCCTAACAGCCAGGGAAAAACCACTTTCGAACAATTGCTGGATATCTTTCTTCAATTAATCACCTACACCAGCGGTGACGTCAGCGAAGCCCTTAACTGGCTTACCCAATTGGACAAAGAATACGGCCTTACCGACGACGAATACGGACTCGGCGATTTCATCGATGAGCTAAAGGAAAAAGGCTACCTGGAGGAAAACCGCCAGGACGGTTCTATTACCATTACCTCCAAGAGCGAGCAGGGCATCCGGAAGAGGTCCCTGGAGGAAATTTTCGGCAAGCTCAAAAAGAGCCGTTCCGGGAACCACCAGACCTTTAAACCCGGCCAGGGGGACGAACAGAACCCCGACACCCGGCCCTATCAGTTCGGGGACACGGTGGAACAAATCGATTTTACCAACAGCATCCGCAACGCCCAGATCAACCATGGCCTGGATCAATTCCGGCTGCAGGAGGACGACCTGGAGATCCGTGAGACGGATTTCAAGACACAGACGTCGACGGTGTTGATGATCGACATTTCCCACTCCATGATCCTATATGGCGAGGACCGTATCACCCCCGCCAAAAAAGTGGCCATGGCGCTGAGTGAATTGATCACCACCAAGTACCCCAAGGACACCATCGACATCGTGGTTTTCGGAAACGACGCCTGGCCGGTCGAGATCAAGGACCTCCCCTACCTCCAGGTTGGACCATACCACACCAATACCGTGGCGGGATTGGAGCTGGCGATGGACATCCTGCGCCGCAGGCGGAATCCCAACAAACAGATCTTTATGATCACCGACGGGAAACCGACCTGTCTGAAGATCGGGAAGAAATACTACAAGAACAGCTTCGGGCTCGACCGCAAGATCACCAACCGCTGTTTGAACCTGGCGGCCCAGTGCAAAAAGCTCAAGATTCCCATCACCACCTTTATGATCGCTTCCGATCCCTATTTACAGCGGTTCGTACAGGAGTTCACCGAGACCAACAACGGGAAGGCCTTCTTCGCCTCCCTGGACCACCTGGGCTCCTTTATATTCAAGGACTTTGAGAGCGGCAAACGAAAAACAGTTTATTAAAAGCAAGCAAGACTAATGGATATAGCTACCATCAACACACTCGGACAATTAAAAAAGAGCGGATATACACACAAGACCGTCAAAGAAGAAATCCGTCGTAACCTCATCAAAAAATTACAGCATAAAGAGGCCACGTTCCCGGGTATCATCGGGTATGAGGATACCGTCATCCCCGAAACCGAACGTGCCCTGTTGTCTCGTCACAACATCCTTTTCCTGGGTCTGCGCGGCCAGGCCAAAACCCGGATGGCCCGCCAGATGACGGACCTCCTGGATGAATATATCCCCGTCGTCGAAGGCAGCACCATCAACGACGACCCGCTGAAACCGATCAGCCGGTACGCCATCGGGCTGATCGCCGAAAAAGGCGACGCCACCCCCATCACCTGGCTCCACCGGAGCGAACGCTATGGCGAAAAACTGGCGACGCCCGACGTCACCGTAGCCGACCTGATAGGGGACATCGACCCTATCAAGGCCGCCAACCTGCGGCTCAACCTGGATGACGAGCGCGTGCTCCACTACGGGATCATCCCGCACAGCAACCGGGGTATCTTCGTCATCAACGAATTGCCCGACCTCCAGGCGCGGATACAAGTATCGCTCTTCAACATCCTGCAAGAGGGTGACATACAGATACGCGGGTTCAAATTGCGGATGCCGCTGGACATCGTTTTTGTGTTTACCGCCAACCCCGAGGACTACACCAACCGCGGCTCGATCGTGACCCCGCTCAAGGACCGTATCGAAAGCCAGATCCTGACCCACTATCCCAAGACGGTAGAGGCTTCTATGCAGATCACCGCCCAGGAGTCGGACATACACCCCGACCAGGCCGCACGCATCGAGGTCAGCGACCTCGTCAAACGCCTGATCGAGCAGGTCTCTTTCGAAGCCCGCACCAACGAATACGTAGACAAAAAGAGCGGCGTCTCCGCCCGTCTCACCATCGCCGCTTTCGAAAACGCGATCAGCTCCGCCGAGCGCCGCGCCATCGTCAACGGCGAAAAGAAAACCTTTGTCTGGATCGGCGACCTGGCCGGCATCATCCCTTCCATCACGGGCAAGATCGAGCTCGTCTACGAGGGCGAACAGGAAGGCCCCTACCAGGTAGCCTACAACCTCGTCGAAAAGGCGATCCGCACGCTGTTCACCTCCTACTTCCCCAACCCCGAACAGGGCAAGAAGAAGAAAGGCGCCGAGGCGGACAATCCCTTCCGCTCCATCACCACCTGGTTCGACCGCGGCAACCAGCTGAACCTCTTCGCCGACATGACCGACGAGGCCCGGATGAACCAGCTCTATAAGGTCGACGGCCTCCACGCGCTGGTCAAGAAACACTTCAAGCACGCCAGCGACAAGGAAGCCGCGCTGCTCATGGAGTTTGTCCTCCACGGCCTGTCGGCTTACTCCCTGATCTCCAAAAAGGTCATCGACGGGAAGATCGAGTTCAAGGACCTCATGGGGTCGATGCTCAATTTCAATAGCAAGGCGGGATACGAGGACGAGGGCGACACCAGCGAGGAAGATTTCTAAAGAGCATTACATAGCGGAGCCCGCTTTTACACCGGAGCGTGACCGTCACGGTTATGAAAGGGTTAAATACCTATCGCTAGGGCCTTGGCGCGGGACCGGTCCAAACGTTCACCGTGTTGTACCGGCCTTCCAGGACAACCTTGTAAAAGGTAGACGATGGAACCGCCACGTCGACGTGCTCACGCGAAGCGGGCACGGTGGCCAGCAGCTGGTAGGCATCGGAACCGCCGGCGCGGACGTTGTTGGTGGTCGTTACCCATACCTTGACCGATCCCGTCGTGTCGAACGACTGCCAGCTGAGGTCCAGGCGACCTTCGATGACATTTACGACGGGTTTCGCCAGGGAGACCGGACCGACGAGGGGTACGCCGTCGACTTCGCGGGCTACGCTGTCCGGCAGGCGGACCTCCAGCCAACGGGCCATGGTCGGCATGACGTCGACGATGCCGGGGTATGAATACCGTGCGTAGTCGTTAAACCGCCGGTTGGCGACGATCCAGGTGCCGCGTTGGCGCAGCGACTGACCGCCGTGTCCACGGCCGGTCTTCTCGTCGCGGCCGTGGTCGGTGGTGATGACGATCAGCCATTGCTCCTTGTAGTGTTCTTCGCGATAGCGGATCGCCTGCCAGATGCGGCCAACCTGCCGATCCATGTACGCGATGGCGGTGTCATACTGCGGGCTGTCGCCGTACATATGGCCCATGTCATCGGTGTATTCGAGGTAGACCCACGTGAGGTCCGGCGCCGAAGAGCGCACGTAGGCGGCCGCGGCTGAAGCGACCGTATCGTCAATGACGTGCATGAAGTTGCGGGCCCGGTCGTGGGGGAATCGAACGGTATCGAGCTCGAATCCGTCCGCGTGCGTGTCCAGCGTCAAACCGCCGGTTTGCGGCAGCCCCTCGCCGACGAGCTTTGTCCGGTTGTCCGTCCAGCTGGAAAAAACGGCTTCGTTCTTATGGGGCGCCGACTCCCTGACCACGCGGAATATCGTGGAATAGTGATAGTCCGGGTCCTTGATGTCATTGTCCCATACATTATGCTTATTGACCCAGGTCCCTGTCAGCAGGCTGTTATAGCCAACCGCCGAGATCGTGGGCGTCTCGGAATAAGTCCCCTTATCACCGCCGACGTGGGCCCGGACGTAGCAACCCCGTGCGGCAATGGCATCCAGGTTGGGCGTATGCATCCTTTCCAGGGCGTCCGCGGAGATACCATCGGCGATGACAAAAAGAACCTTGTGCGTTTGAGCAGTGGCGACCAGAGAAACCAAAATTCCGAGCAAAATCAGCTGAATCTTCATGGATAAGTTATTGTAAAAGCCACATCACCCCATTTATATCGTCGCCCTGGGGATACTGGGCGCTGACCGCCGCGTTTACGTTGGCCGCGTTGGTCTGGTATTCGCTGGTGGGATACATCCACCGTTTGGGGATCATGCCGTTGTTGAGTATCCCGGTCCCGGAAGTCTCGAACACGGGGATCCCCGTCCGCCGCTGGTTGTAGAAGGGTTCCCAGCCGGTGTTCATAAACATCGAGAGGTACTTCTGCGTCAGGATCTGGCTCAGCTGGTTGGCTGCCGTCAGCTGTATGGCGGGTTGCTGAAGATACGTCGTTATATCCGCGTCGGAGTAGGTCCCTTTGTAGCTGGAAAATTTCAGGGCCGCCTGTACCCCATTGGTGTAATACGTATTGACGTCGCCGGTGATCCAACCCCTGGCGGCGGCTTCGGCCAGGGTGAATTCCTGCTCCGCATAGCCGATCATCACGCTGGGCTCGTTGATGGGGTCATAGGCATACCGGTTATTGATCGCGGAGGCTTTCCCCCCGGCAATGGCAGCCACGTTGATCGATAAGGACGCGCTACCCTGGAGCCCGGCGTAGGCGTCGAATTCACCCGCGGGCAAGCCGGAAGCCGTGGTGGGGTTGCCGAACACGAACAACCGGGGATCGGAAAACCCTTTCAACAGGTGGACAAAGGAGCTGTCCAGGTAGTAGTCGGTTTTCATTCCGTTGTTGTTGTAATACGGGTAGTAGTTACCCGAAAGATTGTAGTATGGTAACGCCGCGTTGTCATCGTTGGAAATAAACAAAGGATATTGCGCGGGGTTAGAAACGATGTTCGAAAACCGTTGGGTGACCTGGAGCGTCGCATCCCCCGTTTTGCCGGACAGGCTGATGAGCACGCGCAGCGCAAAGGCGTTGATCGCTTTTTTCCATTGGGTGATGTCTCCGCCGTAGACGACGTCCCCCTGGATCGTGCCGTTCGTGGCGGACAACGAGTCGTTGGCAATGTCCAGGTCGTTCAGCACCTGCAGGTAGATGTCGTGCTGTTTATCGTAGGCCGGGGCGGTCGCGGAAGCGGATACGTCCCCGTTCATGGCTTGCATGGCCTTGGAGAACGGTACATCTCCATAGGTCAGGGTCAGCCCGACGATGTAATAGTCCGTCAGGAATTTGCCGATATAATAGTAGTTGAGGTTGTTCACCCGGATCGCCTCCTGTTGCATTTTCACCACCTGCTGGATGCTGGCGTAAGGGCTGAAGTCGCTCCGTTGCCATCCATAATACTGGTCGGGGTCCGCCGATTCCGAATAGACCAGGTAGCGGGAGGCCAGCGCGGCGGAAGGACTGATGGTACTAAAGGCGGACTGCTCGACGTTGGTCAGCTCCAGGGAAGGGTCCGCCTGGGTGGGCACGTTGGGGTTGATCTGGTAGTAGCTGAACTTCTTGCAGGAAAAAGCCAGGGTTGCCAGGAGCAGGATGTATAGCGTTTGTTTCACTGTCTTAGAATTTAAAGTTGAGGTTGACCCCATAGCTGCGGAGGGAAGGGGTTTGCAGGTTGTCCGATTCCGCATCGGGGTCCACGTTCGGGATCTTTGCCAGCATCAGCAGGTTGTTGCCCACCACGGAAACCGAGCCGCTGGTGAAGAACTTGCTGCCTTGCACCCACCGGTCAGGCAGGGTATAGGTCAATACCACTTCGCGGATTTTGGCGTAGGTGCCGCTATAGTAGAAGTTGTTATGGTCCTGCATGTCGCCGCTGGTGGACGTCATAAAAGAGACGTAGTTGACGCCCGTGGTATTGGGTGCATAGGTCCGCGTGTCGTGGATGATGTTCCCATGGTCGTCATAGGTGGCGGCGCCGGAAGCCACCACGACCCCCGGGGCGATAAACGTGTTCTGTCCGTTGTAGGCTTCATCCCGGAAGTGGTTGGCGGTGCCGGGCGCGGTGCCGCCCCACCACATCTTCTCGTTGGTCGTGGAGTAGATCCAACCGCCCAGGCGGCCGTCGATTGAGCAGCTAAAGGAGAATTGCTTATAGGTAAACGTATTCTGCCAGCCGTAGATCCACTTGGGGTCGGAGTACCCGGGCGAGCGCGGGTACGGGTCCCAGATCGGGAAACCATTGGCGTCGTAGATGGTCTGACCCTGCGGGTTCTTTTCATATAAAGACGTATAGATCCGGTCCATCCGGTCTCCCACCTTCAGGTTGCCCTCGTAGCCTTCGGAACCATACGTCGACTGGATGAGCCAGCGGTGGTTGTTGCTGAAGTTGACCGCGGTGCGCCACTGGAAATCCTTGTTCTTCACCGGTGTCGCGCTCAGGACGAACTCCCACCCTTTTCGCCGGTATACGTCCGCGTTGACCAGGATGCTCTGGTACCCCGCGGCCTGTGAAATGGCCACGTTGGCGAAGTTGTTGAACTCGCGGTTTTGGAAATACGTGGCGTCTAGGTTGATCCTGTTCCTGAAGAAGCCGACCACCAGGCCCGTTTCCCAGGAACGCGTGGTGGAGGGCGTCAGACCCGGGGAAATGAGCTGGGAACCCCAGGTGAGCGAGGGCACGTTGTTCCATTTGGTCCCGATGCCGTAGGTCTGGATCGCCGCATACGGGTTGCCCGTGGAAATGTTGCCGCTGTTGACCTGCGACAACGAACCCCTGACCTTCAGGAACGAAATATAGTCCGGCAGTTTCAACGCGTCCGACAACACGACCGAGCCGCTGACGGAGGGATACAAAAAGGAGTTATGGTCCAGGGGCAGCGTGGACACCCAGTCGTTACGACCGGTCACGCTCAGGTAAATAAACCGGTACAGCTCCAGGTCGGCAATCCCGTAGGCGCTTTTGATCTGGTTTTCCTGCAGGGTATTCGTGCTGTAGATCGGGTTGGTGGAGTTGCTCATGCTATAAAAACCCGGGATGGTCAACCCGTCGGTCTTTGCATACAGGCTTTTGTAGTTGGTATATTGGTTGGACCCGCCCAGGCGGACGTTCAGACGGACGTGCTGCCCGAGGTCGTGCTTGTAGCTCAGGATAAGGTCGGAGGTGATATCAAAGTAATTGGTCTTGGTGTCGAAGAAGTTGCCGGGGGAAATGTAGCTATAGGAAATATAGCTTTGGGCTTCTTTTGTCGTCTGGTCCAGGCCGTATTGGTTGAAGCCGGACCGGGCCTTGATGCTGAAGGAAGGCGATATGTCGTAGTTCAGCGAAAAGGAGCCAAACGAATTGTCCTTGTAATACCCGTTCAGGTCCTGGTAGGCCTGGAAGTACGGGTTGTTGTACCAGGAGTTGTTGTAGTTGTACTGCTGGATATTCACCTTTCCCGGCGCCCAGTAATTCTTCAGGTCCCGGACGTTTACGTCCGCCCCGGTCCACAAAACGAGGTTGTACAGGATGTTGTCCGGGCCGTAACCGATCGTCGGGTAGTTGTTGGTGAACTCCCGGTTGTAGGTGACGCGCGCATCGAGGCTCAGCTTGCTGGTCAGGTTGTAGTTCCCCGCCACCGAAAAAGACGAGTTGTTCAGCTGCGTGTTGGGGATGGTGCCTTTTTGATAGATATTACCGGCCGACACCCGGAAGGTGCCGTTTTCTCCGCCCCAATAGGCCGACAAGTCATTCGTGGACAGCACACCCGTCTGGAAGAAGTTCTTGAGGTTGTTCTTCCCGCGGGATATGAAAGGCAACGGGACGAGCTTACCGGTTACGGGATCGACGGGGCTGTTGTACTGCGGCGTTTCCCAGTAACCGCTCTTCGTGGAGGGGTCCTTCTGGTCGAGCCTGGGGCCCCATATCCATCCGCCGCCTTCGGTGCCGGAACCCGAGCCATCGACATAAGCGTATACGCCTTCATAACCGTCGCCGTATTCTGTCTGTACCTTGGGTATCCGGATGTATCCCGTCTGCACCAGGGTGGAGGAATTCACATCCACGCCAAACCGGCCCTTCTTACCCCTTTTGGTGGTATACAGGATGGCGCCGTTCTTACCGATGGAGCCATATAGCGCGGCGGCCGAAGTGCCTTTGAGCACCGATATGCTTTCGATGTCGTCAGCGTTGATCTTGTATACGTCGGCCTGCAGGTCGGGTATACCGTCGATGACGATCAACGGCGTCTGGCCGCGCAGCGATATACCCGGATTCTGGAAGAAATCGCTGGTGTTGGCGATGTCCAGACCGGCGACCCTGCCGGTCAGCGCGGCGGCCGCGGTGGGCGCTTTTACCTTCTCCATCACGTCGCCGCTGACCTGTTGCACCGCATAGCCCAGCACCTTGGTTTCCTTTTTGATACCCAGGGCCGTCACGACGATGTCGGACAGTACTTTGCCGGTATCGGAAAGGAGCGTGACCTGGTATTGTTTGGCTTCACCCACGGTCAGGACGCGATCACGATAGCCTACAAAAGACAGCTGAAGCACGTCTCCCCTTTTGGCCTTCACCAAAAAGGACCCGTTCTCTCCCGTGGTGGAGCTAAGCGCCTTGTCGTTGACGTTGACTACGCTTACGCCCGGGAGCGGTTTCCCGTCGGGGCTCGACACGACGCCTTCGATCACCGTCCGCGCGGCGGGTTGGGCCTTCGCCGGTGCCGCGGCCCGCGCGTCCCGTACGATGACGTTCTTGCCATTGGTTTCGAAGACGACCTGCGCTTCCCTGGCGAGCTTGTTCAATATGATTTGCAGGTTGCTGTTCAACGCATCGATGGTGACCAGCCTGTCCAGGATCTCCGTATGCTCCACACAGACAAAAGTGTAGTCGGTTTGCATTTCTATCGCCGACAATATGGACTTGAGCGGCTGTCCGGTGGCGCGTACGGAGCAGACTGTCTGGTCCGTCGTCTGCGCTGCTGCCCTATAAAAGGGCGCGCACAGCAGCAAGAGGATTAGGAGAAGGCACGACGGTGCCCCAAAGAAGTTTTGCCAACTTTTTTGCATAGCGTTTGTTTTGGAAACTGGGTTATTTGATCTTGGACACGAATACCGTCCCGTCAGGCCCCTGGGTGAATTTGATGTGGCCAGCCAGCGAGATCGTGCTTAGAATATCATCGAGTGGTTTGTTCTTAAAGCTGCCCCATATCCGGCAATCCGACGCATCCGCGTCCTGGAACACCAGCTTTACCCCGTATACCGCCTGGAGCTGGGACGCCGCCCCGGCCAGGGTAATGTTGTCGAAATGCAGTTCCCGGCGCGTCCATCCCTCCACATTGTCGCCGGCATCGATCGCCCGGATGCTGGTTTCGCGCGTGCGCTTGTCGTATTGCAATTCCTTGTTCGGCTCCAGCAGGCAGTTAAAGAGACGCGCACTGTCCGTGACCCGGACGCTTCCTTTGAGCAGCGCCACCGATAGCTTTGCCTGGTTGTCGAAGGCCGATACCGTAAAGACGGTGCCCAATACTTCTGTCCGGATACCTCCGCTTTCTACAGCGAAAGGCCGGTGGGGGTTGGTCGTGACCTCGAAATAAGCCTGCCCCCGCAAGACCACACGCCGCTCGCCCTTACCCGACCCGGCGGGGTAGCTGATCCGGCTGCCCGGCGCCAGGCAGACAAAAGTGCCGTCATCCATCGTGAACGAAAGGCTATGGCCGGCGTCGGCTATCCGTTGGACGTCCTGGACCGATGGGCCACGCCGGGTTACCAGGAAAAACGAGGCCGCCGCCGTTGCTATGGAAGCGACCGCCGCGGCAGCCAGCCAGCGTTTCAAACGGGTCCTCGAAGGCGGTTCACTCTCCAATCGCGTCCTCAACCGCGTCAGGGCACCGGCCGCCCGTGCCTCCTCTTCCGCGTTTCCCCTGCCCGACAGCCACACCTGCCTCAACTGCTGGAACAGGCGCTCGTTCTCTGGCGACTCCGCGATCCACGAGTACAGCCGCTCGTCTTCGGCCGCGCTCGTCTGAAAGGCCAGGTGGCGGGTGATCAACAGGTATATGTCCGATTCTTCGGGAAGCATCACTTATAAGACGAAAAAAAAGCCCCGGCGCATGACACGAACCGGGGCGGTTAACAATTTGTTCATGCTGGGCTGCCTGCAAAGCAGCCGGTGAAGCGGCCTTGGGGGCTACTGCGTAAAAGCGGCGGACGCCTCCTTCAGGAACTTGAGCGCCCGGTAGACGTGCGTTTTGACCGTGTTGACCGATATACTTAATATGTCGGCGATCTCCGCATAGGACAAACCCTCGTCGCGGTTCATACGGAAAATGATCCTCGCCTGCGGTGACAACTGGCCGATGAGCCGTGACAAATGCGCGTCCATCTCCTTGCTCAGCAGTTCCCGCTCCGGCGTTTGCATGTGGGCGAACAGGTAGGCACCGGCGTCTTCGTTTAAAGGCAACGTTTTGATCCTGCGCTTTTTGGCGTAGTCGAGGGCCTTGTTCCGCGTCGCGGTATATAAATAAGCCTTAATCGATCCGTGTACAATGAGCTGTTTCCGGCTCCGCCAGAGGTGCGCAAACACGTCGGATACGACGTCCTCCGCCTCCTGTCTGACGCCAGGGGCAAACGCTTCCACAAAAGCGACAAGACCCGGAAAATGCTTCAGGAACAGGGTTTCGAAGGCATTCCCGTCGTCGTTCTGCAATGCTATGCAATAGGCTTGTTCGTTGTCCGCCATGGCGCGCCAAGTTAGCCAATCTAGTTAATCCCAATGTTAAATCCTAGGGCTACCCGGCGGTCAACCGATTGCGCAATTTTTAGCCCGCCGTTTCAGAAATGTATCCATTGGAAGACCAGCTGGCTTACGATGATGGACCACGTGACAATGTATAACAAGGAACGGCGCTTGGCGGCCTCGCTTAGGTGCTTGCTGCGTTGCGTGGCGATGAAACTCCATGTCGACAGGCCCAGGGCCAGTAAGCCCGTGACATAAAAGAGCCATCCACGGTACGGAGTGACGACGAAGTATATAAAGGATCCGAGGAAGATGAAGCGATACAGCAGGCTAAGCATCCGTGCCTGGATCAGTACATTCGTAGGTGTCAGGGGCATGATGCCTTCGAGGGCGCGCTTCAGCTCATCAAAACCTTCCATTTGTTTTGGGATGCCGATACACTCCTGGCGCGTACGCCCCCTGACGATGATCGCCCCGTTCTTCAGCAGCTCGATCTTCCGAATCTCATTGAGGTAGATTTCTATCGTTGGCAACACCGCGGACTCCCGGGTGAGTAGTATCTCGGATAAAACGACGGTGTAAGAAACATACATGTCCATTTGGCGGCGGATCAGGCCATTACCGCTAATATAGGCGAATATAACGCAGGCCACCGCCCCGCCGATGAGGTAAGGGAGGTCCGCCATGCTCGGGAAAGCGGTGAGCGCCAGTACGACCATGGTGATGGGGTATGCGATTGCGTAGACGGTGATCGTCCGGCGGATCAATCGCTTGCGGATGTCCCGCAAGCCTTCCGGCCCAATTTTATATTCGTTCATATCGTACGGCTTCAGATGATATTTACTTCCCTCTCCATCACCACCCCGAACTTCGCCTTGACGCTCCGGAGGATTTCTTCGGAGAGGTCGTAGATCTCCTGCCCGCGGGCGTGCCCGTAGTTCACGAGCACCAGCGCGTGGCGCTCGTGGACGCCGGCGTCGCCGGTGCGGTAGCCTTTCCAGCCGCACTGTTCGATCAGCCACCCGGCGGAGAGCTTCATCGCCCCGGGGGCAAGATCGGCGTCGGAACCCGAACCCACATAGGCTTCCTGTGCGGCGGGATAGGCGGGCAGCGAGGGGAACTCAGTATGGAGGCGCTCATACACGGCGGAAGAAACGATGGGGTTTTTGAAAAAGCTCCCGGCGTTGCCGATGACCTTCGGGTCGGGCAGCTTGGCGGTGCGGATGCGGATCACCGCGTCACTCACGGCGCGCAGGCTGAGCTCCCTCGCACCCATGCGCTCGAGCTCGTGCTCGATCGCGCCATAGCTGACGTTGTAGACGGGTTGTTTGCGCAACCGGAAGGTCACGTGGAGGATGGCGAACTGGCCCTTGTATTTATTCTTGAAAACGCTGTCGCGGTAACCGAAGGCACAGTCGTTGAGCGAAAACCGTTCGATCGTGCCGTCCGACAGGTGGAAGGCCTCCAGGTCCTGGAAGACCTCCTTGATCTCGACCCCGTAGGCGCCGATGTTCTGCATGGGCGATGCGCCTACGCAACCCGGAATCAGCGAGAGGTTTTCCACGCCGCCAAGGTCGTGGTTGATGCAGTGCTGGACAAACCGGTGCCAGATCTCTCCCGCGCCCACGCGTACATAGGCATAGTCTTCATCCTCAGCCACGGTTTCGATGCCCATCACTTCGTTCTTTAGCACCAGTCCATCGATGTCCTTCGTCAACAGGACATTGCTCCCGCCGCCCAGCACGAATTTCGCGCCGGCCGGGGCCTTGGACAACAGGGCGGATAGCGCCGCGCCGTCCGAAAAAGTAGCGAAATACCTGGCCAGGGCGTCTATGCCAAAGGTATTATAGGGTCTGAGCGAGATATTCTGGGCGAAGGTCATAACGAGGCGAAATATACAAAAAAAGCGGGTCACACCGGATCGACGTCGGGCACGACCCCAACGCTCCGGAACCGCTTGTCCGCGTGTATCACGGCCTCGGCCATCCGGATGGCGTGTTTGCATCGCTGGATCACGGCGCCGTCCCGGGGCAGTTTTACCAACAGCTCCATCAGGAACTGGTTGCGGACCCGGTTAACCACGGGTGCCGCGGGACCGGTGAGGTAGGGACCGAACTCCGCCCGGAGCGCGGTGGCGAACGCCTCCGACGCCGCCATCACGATCTCTTCGTGCTTGTGGCGGAAGGTGATCCGGACCAGGCGGGAGAACGGCGGATAACCGAACTGCTGCCGGCTTTGGATCTCGAAGTCGTACAACGCGCGGTAATCGTGGGCCCGGACGAAATCCAGGACGGGATGCGCGGTGTTGGACACCTGGATCATCACGCCCGCGCCGGCGCTTTTGCGGCCCGCGCGACCGCTCACCTGCTCCATCAGCTGGAAGGCGCGCTCGTGCACCCGGAAGTCGGCGAAGTGGAGCAGGCTGTCGGCGTCGAGGATGCCGACGAGGTCCACGTGCGCGAAGTCGAGTCCCTTGACCACCATTTGCGTGCCCACGAGGATATCGATGCGGCGCTCCTCGAAATTGTGGATCAGTTGCTCATGGGCCGTTTTACCCCGGACGGTGTCCAGGTCCATGCGGGCGACCCGGGCATCGGGGAAGGTTTCCTGTAATATCTCCTCGACCTTTTCGGTCCCGAAGCTCTTCTGCACGAAGTGGTGCCCCCCGCAGGCGGGACAGGTATATAGCACGGGATAGGTGGTGCCGCAGTAGTGGCACTGCCATTTATGCGAGGCCTTGTGGTAGGTCAGGGTCACCGCGCAGTTCTTGCACTCCGGTATCCAGCCGCAGGTCGTGCACACCTGGTAGGGTGTGTAGCCGCGGCGGTTCTGGAAGAGGATGACCTGCCGGTCGCGCGCCATTGTCTCCGTTATGGCTTCCTGGAGCGGCGGCGAGAGAACGACCTTGCCTTTGCCCCGTACGTCCACCAACGTGATCGGTGGCATCCCCACCCCCCCGTATCGCTCGGTCAGTGTCACCAGCCCGTACTTCCCCTGCACGGCGTTATAGTAGCTTTCGATCGAAGGCGTGGCGCTCCCCAGCAACACTTTCGCCCGGTGGAGATGGGCATAGTAGATAGCCGTATCCCTGGCATGGTAGCGGGGCGCCGGCTCCTGTTGCTTGTAGGAAGCGTCGTGTTCTTCGTCCACGATGATCAACCCCAGGTCCTGGAACGGGAGTAACAGCGAAGAACGCGCACCGAGCACGACGCGGATGTCGCCGGAGGCGACCTTGTTCCATATCTCCACGCGCTCGTTCTGGTTAAACTTCGAGTGATAGATACCGATATACCCGCCAAAGTGCTTTTGGAGCCGCCGGATGATCTGCGCCGTGAGGGCGATCTCGGGAAGGAGGTACAGGACCTGCCGCCCCTGGCGCAGGGCCGCCTCGATCAGCTTGATATAGACCTGGGTCTTGCCGCTGGAGGTAACGCCGTGGAGCAGGCACACGGATTTGGACGCGAAATGCGCGTTCACTTCATCCAGCGCCTGTTGCTGCGCCGCGGAGAGCTCGAAGTCCACCTGTATCGACCGGGGCAGATATTGTAACCGGTCCACCTGACGCTGCTCGATAAACAGCACCTTTTTATCCGCCAGCCCCTTCAACTGGGCGGGACTGGCGCCCGACTTTTTGAGCAGGTCCTTCTGACTCACCGACCCTTGTTGTTTTTGAAGATGGAGGTAGGCCAGGAGCAGGTCCAGCTGCTTCGGGGCGCGCGTCCACTGGTTCATCAGGTCCGCGAGCTTTTCCTCGTCGTGGTATTCCGGGTTCAACACGACAAATTTCTCCGTCCTCTCCTTGTAGGTCTCCTGGAGGGCCTCCCACACCAGGCAAACTCCTTTTTCGATCAGGGATTTTACAACCGGGTATACGTGGGTGATATCAAGGATCTGCTGGATTTCTTCCACCCGCAGTTCTTTCTTTAACAACAAACCCTCAGCCACGAGGTACTCGTCGTGGTCCAGGGCCGAAAAATCCTCCCCGTAGGTCTCGTTGTACAACAGGATGGTCTCGCTGGAAAGCTTGAAGTGGGCCGGGAGCGCGGCCGCCATGATCTCGCCCTCTGAACACATGTAATAGTCCGCCATCCATCCCCAGAGCGCCAGCTGCGCTTCGTGTACGATCGGTTGGCTGTCGATGACGCCCTCGATCGGCTTCGGGTGGAACGCCTCCGGTCCTTCCCGGTGCAGGGCACGGACCAGTCCGGCGTACTTCTTATTCTTCAGCGACACTTCTACCCTCCCCCCGACCTGGATTTTCGGGAGCAGGTGGTCCGGTACGGACCATGTGTAATTCTTCGGGAGCGCCAGCGGTATGATGACTTCTGCAAACAAGATTCTGCAAATATCGGTCAGTTTGTCCATTTTGTAAATTGTCGTAACTTTCAAAGGTGAGGTGGGCTCGACTGCAAAACGAAAGCGAAATGCTTGCTGCTGCCGCTGCCGGGGATGAGCCATCCTTCCGGCAGCTGTTCGATCATTATTGGGACCCGGTATTTACTACCGCGCTGGCCCTGACCAAGTCGGAGACCCTCGCTGAGGACCTTACCCAGGAAGTTTTTATAAAGGTTTGGGTCCGGCGTCATGCGCTGGCCGGGGTCGGGGAGTTCAAGGATTACCTTTTCATCCTGGCCAGGAACCATATCTTCAACGAGCTCCGGAAAAAGCTTCGCCAAAACGCCTTTAAAAGATTCCTTTTTTATTCATACCAGGCCACCCCCCCGGCCCAGGACGATCAATCGCGCCAGAAAGAAACGGAGGACCTTATCAATCAAGCCGTTGCTCAACTGCCTCCCCGGCAGCAGGTCATTTATCGGTTGAGCCGTCAGCAAGGCATGAACCGGTTGGAAATCGCCAGGGAGCTGCGAATCTCCGCCAACACGGTCAAAAACCACATGAACAAGGCGCTCCAGACCGTCAACAATTACCTCCGGCTGCACATCTGAAGAAAAGAATCGCGCCACTAGTACCGGCAACCGGTCCGCGGTGTCTTTAGGGGGAAGCATAAACGACTGCCTGTTTTTATGGATGATCCGCAATTCCGGTCACTGCTCCAGAAATACGTAGATGACACGATTTCCCCCGCTGAGCTGGGGGAACTGTTTACCCGTATACAGCTCCCGGAAAACAGGGAGGCCGCCCTTCAGGCGATAGAACGGCTGCTGGAGACGGCCGATCCCCGGCCACCCGACAGGGAGCGGGGCGACAGGATCTTCCAAAATGTCGTAGGAGTAGCAAGTCCTACCCCCGTAAAACGGCTGCATCCCCGTTATTGGATGGCCGCGGCTACGGTTGTCCTGGTTGCGTCGGCCTATTTCTTTTCCCGCCATACCAAACCCACACCGCCAGCCAGGAAGCAGACGGCCGCCAGCGCCGATGCCCGCCCCGCCGGGCATACGGCCCAGCTGATACTGGCGGACGGACGGACGATCGACCTGGGAGGAGACTCAGCGGAAATGGTTATCCGACAAGGAGACGCCGGCCTGCTCCAGGCAGGCAAAAATTCGTTGGTGTGTCGCGCCAACCCCGGCCCTGTCGTTTACAATACGGTGACGACGCCCAGGGGAGCTGTATACGATGTCGTCCTGCCGGATGGCTCACGCGCGTCGCTCAATGCGGGGTCCTCACTCCGATTCCCGACAGCGTTTTCCGGCCCGGAGCGAAAAGTCGTTGTATCGGGAGAGGTATATTTTTCCATCGTCCCCGACAAAAACAAACCTTTTACGGTTCAAACCACCGACCTCCACGTAAGGGTCCTCGGGACCGAATTCGACGTCCGGGCGTACCCGGACGATCGGGATGCCGCGGCGACCCTGGTCTCCGGTAAGATCCAGGTCGGAGGTCAGCGGCCCGATGTGATCCTTCAGCCGGGGCAGGTGGCGATCCTGGCAGAGGCATCGGCCGACATAAAGATAAAGGAAGCCGATATGGACGTCGCGCTTGCCTGGAGAACGGGCTGGTTCCAGTTCAGCAGCGCCGATCTTGCCACCGTCATGCGGGAATTGGGCCGTTGGTATGACGTCCAGACCAGCTTCTCGGGGGAAATACCGGGTTGGCATTTTAGTGGCGCGATCCAAAGGGATATCCCGCTATCGCAGGTGCTCAGGATGCTCGAAAGCGACGACGTCCACTTTACGATCGAAGGGAAAACGATAATCGTTCACGAAAAAACAAAACAATAAAAAAAAGCCAGAAGTGGTGACACACTCCTGGCGCGTTTTTAGGCCAACTCCTTTAATTAATTAACCAAAAACACTGCTAAAGTATGGAAAAAACTCCTTACCAGGCCTCCTGTTGCCCAAGGCGACAGCTTCCCACAATGCTTAGGGTTATGAAACTGACTGTTGTTTCGCTCATCGTCTTCTCCCTCCAGGTAAGCGCCCGAAGTTCCGCACAACAAGTGACGCTTTCAGCGACAAATGCGCCCCTTCAAAAAATCTTCAAGGACATCCGGAAACAAACGGGCTACCAATTCTTCTACCGGGATGAATGGCTTCAGCGTACCTCGAAGGTGGACATCGTATTAAAGGGCGTTCCCCTCGAAAGCGCGCTCGACAGCTGCCTGAAAGGCCAGGGGTTGGGTTATGCGATCGTGGGAAAAACCATCTTTATCCGGCAGAAACCCGAATCGGCCCCAACGGCCCCGGCCGCTACGGTGCTACCCGAAAAAGTCACGGGTCGCGTAACGGACCCGACGGGAAAACCCCTGTCCGGCGCCTCGGTAAAAAACCTGAACACCGGCAAAGGTATGGCGACGAATGCCGAAGGGGCATTTTCGATCGACGCCGGTGAAAATGACGTCATCGAGGTTTCCTTTGTAGGCTACAAGACAAAACAATTCCGGATAAAATCCACAAAAGAAGCACTCCGCCTGATACTGGAACAAGACGTTGCCGATCTTGCCGATGCTGTCATCATCGGCTACGGTTCGGTAAAAAAGACCGACCTGACGGGTTCGGTCTCCTCCGTGACCGCCGATAAGATCACCCAGGTCAAAGGCGCGTCCAATGTCGCGCTGACCCTCCAGGGACAGGCCGCGGGCGTACAGGTCAACGAAGCCTCGGGACAACCGGGCGAGTCCGTGATCATCAAGATCAGGGGGACGAACTCCATCGGTGCCAGCAACGCCCCGCTCTATGTCGTGGATGGCATGCCGATAGACAATGTATCCGCCCAATTAAATCCAGACGACATAGCCAGCATACAAGTGCTCAAGGATGCGTCCTCCATTGCCATATACGGATCCAGGGGCGCCAATGGCGTCATCATGGTCACGACCAAAAAGGGCCGCGCGGGGAAGCCCGTGGTTTCGTATAGCGGTTATTATGGCGTACAAACGCTCCGCAAAAAAATCAAACTGGTCAATGCGTCCGAGTATGCGGAGCTGCAAAACGAGGTCGTCACCAATGACAATGCCTCCGGGTTGAATACGACGCCCTTGCCGCTTCCGTGGACGCCCTCCGAAATCGACTCGCTCAAGGGTACCGGCACTGACTGGCAAAGTGAAGCCTATCGCCCTGCGCGGATGCAAAACCACGACCTGGCAGTCTCGGGAGGAAACGACAATACCCGGTATTATACCTCATTTGGATACTATGACCAGGATGGGATCGTACGGAATTCAAATTTTACACGGTATTCATTTCGGGGCAACCTGGATCAAAAGATATGGGACCGGGTGAACATGCAAACGAGCCTATCACTGCAGCACAGCAAATATACCCAGCTCAACAACGGCAGCGCGGATTATGGCGGCATCCCCTTCCAGGCGATGGTCATGCCCCCCACCCAGGGCGTCTATGATGCGCTGGGGAACTACACCGTCTTCACCGGCGTCACCTGGGGGCAGACCAACCCGGTGGGCATGGAAAACACCATCTGGAACCCCGACAACAGTCTCCGGCTGATCGGCAACACCGCCCTCACATATGAGATCGTCAACGGGTTAAAGCTGAGGGCAAGCGTAGGGGTGGACAACACCTGGGACCGCTCCGACTACTATATACCCCCGATCAACACGCTCGGGCAACCGGGAGGTGTCGCCTCCGTCAGCTATTCAAACAGCCTGACGTTCGTCAACGAAAACACGCTTGCCTATACAAAAGGCTTTGGAAAGCACACCATCGACGCGGTCGGCGGTGTTACCTATCAGTCGAGCCTCTATAAATCCCTGTCCAGCGGCACCGCCTCCAACTTCATCAGCACGATTTACCAGGACAACAACCTCCAGGCAGCCACCACCAAGGCGCAGCCTTCCACCTCGCTATCCAACAGCAAGCTGGTTTCTTATATCGGCCGTGTCAATTACAACTACCGGGAAAAATATTTCGCCACCGTGACCGGCCGGTACGACGGTTCTTCCGTATTCGGTGAGAACAACAAGTTCGCCTTCTTCCCCTCCGGCGCCCTCGCCTGGCGGCTTTCCGAAGAGCCTTTCCTGAAGGAGGTCCGGCAGGTTTCCAACCTGAAGATCCGTACCAGCTACGGCGTTTCGGGTAACCAGGCCATCAGCCCGTATCAAACCCTGGCCAGCCTCAACAATGTGAACGTGGTATTCAACAACGTGCAGACCACCGGCTATGTGCTTGGCGGCCTGGCCAACCCGAACCTCAAATGGGAGTCTACCGCGGAATTCGACCTGGGGGCGGATATCGGGTTGTGGGCGGACCGCGTACAGTTAACCGCGGATTACTATAACAAGAAAACCACCAACCTGCTGCTCCCGGTTAACCTGCCCGGCTCCACCGGTTTTGGCCAGGTGCTGGAAAATGTCGGTTCCGTCCAAAACCGCGGGTTTGAATTTCAATTGACGACGCGGAACATTAAGGGCGTGCTCAGCTGGAGCTCGACCCTGACCATCTCCCATAACGCTACCAAGGTGCTCAACCTGGGCAACGACGCTACCGGTAAGCCCATCACCTATGAGGAATACGGCACCGGCGGCAACTGGTTCCCGCTGATCGTGGGTCAGTCCATGGAGCAGCTTTACGGCTACCAGGTCACCGGTGTCTACCAGACCAACCAGGAGGCCATCGCCAACGGCGAACCGCAAAAACGCGCCGGCGACTATAAATTTAAAAACTTCTACCCGGGCAGCCTGGTTAATGCCGACTCAGACAGGGTGACGCTCACCCACCTGGAGCCAAAGTTTACCTTCGGGTTCAACAATACCTTTACGTTCAAGAACTTCGACCTTTCGCTGCTCATCGTCGGGTCCTACGGCAACGACATCGTCAACGAGTTCAGAAAATACAACCTCACGTTAAACGGTCTTTGGGCGCCGACGCAGTCCGCCTACGACCACCGGTGGACGGGCCCGGGCTCCAGCAACAGCGGCGACAAGCCCTCGCTGGGAAGCATGCAGTACACCCGCGACTATGCCAACAGTCTGTGGGTCGAAAACGGATCGTATATCCGGCTCAGGGACATCACGCTGGGTTATACCCTGGCCCCGAAAATCTTACGATCGATCAAGGCAAGCACGATCAGGGTTTACGTGAGCGCGGAAAATTTTATTACGATTACCAAATACAGCGGGTATGACCCCGAGGCCGCCTGGAGCTCCGCAACCATCAACGGATGGGACCGGGGCACGTATCCTTCGATGAAGTCCGTGAGCGGGGGTATAAAAGTTAACTTCTAAACAATGCCGTTATGAAAAAGTATCTTATCATAGGCGCGCTGTTCCTTGCAGGATGCAAAAAAACACTCCAGGAAAAGCCGCAGACGTTTATCAGTCCCTCTACGTATTTTACCAACGAACAAAGCTATGAATCCGCGGTGCTCGGTATCTATTCCGACCTGGGCGGCTTGTATTCCGGGGATACGTATATGATGCTCGAAATGTGCACGGATATATACGGCCAGCCTTCGCCTTCCTACGAGCAGGCGCTCCCCATGTATCAAAACGCCCCTAGCCCGGTGTACTACTGCACCCTGGACGCCTGGAACAGCGCTTACGGCCTGATCAAAGATGCCAATTTTATCCTCCAAAACCTACCCGGCGGCGCCATACCCGATACGGCAAAAAACCGGCTGACCGCGGAGGCCAGGTTCCTCCGGGGGTTTGCTTACTTTTACCTGGTGCAGTTGTACGGGGACGTTCCGCTTCGAACCACGACCGTGCAATCCTACAGTGAGGTTCAGGCCCCAAGGGCCACGCAGGATTCCGTCTATGCGTTCATCCTGGATGACCTGTCCTACGCAGAGAACAACCTTCCGGCAACGGCTCCCCAACAGGGAAGGGCCTATAAATGGGCGGCCTCGGCTTTGCTGGCCAAGGTGTACCTCACCCTCGCCGGCAATCCCCTGACCAAAACGTCCGACTACCAACAGGCCCGGGACGAGGCGCTGGCCGTCATCAACTCCGGCGGTTTCAAGCTGGTTTCCAGTTATCCGGCGATCTTCCACAACGTCAGCTATACCACGGAGTCCATCTGGGAGCGGTTGTATGTGCCCAACCTCGGCGGCAACCCCCTCCATACCCTGAGCTGTACCGCCAACCAATACAACGCGTTGCTGGTGCCTGCATCATGGTATATCAAAACCTTCTACCCGGGGGACGCACGTCTTACCTGGGGCATACAACAGCAATACAAAGACCCTTCAGGCAATACCTTGAGCCCCTTTTTCCAAAAGTTCGTCCTTAACTCAGCTATCGACCAGGGCATCGGTCCCAGCGCGTCCGGCCTGATCGTCAGCTATTCCCTACCTTATCTGCGGCTCGGGGAAATGTACCTGATCGCCGCGGAAGCCGAGAACGAGCTAAACGGCCCGGCGGGCGCCTACGCCTACATCAATGCCATCCGCGAGCGGGCGGGTATCCCCGACCTCGCCGGTCTGACCCAGGAACAGTTCAGGGATTCGGTCTGGCTCGAAAGAAAACACGAGCTCAGCCAGGAAGGCAGTACATGGTTCGACATGAAACGCACCAACACGTTCGGTAATATTCAAACCATCCGGGGCAGCGGCCTGGTCAACCCGATCGGCCCCTACAACCTCACCTGGCTGATTCCCTATACCGAGCTCACCGCCAACAACATCCCGCAAAACCCCGTATATTAAGGTCCTATGTATCGTTTTCTAGCCCTGATTTTTATCGCAGCCCATGTCAACGCCCAATCCGTTTTTGTCGTTTCAACCACAAAGACGCTGGAGGCGGCCCTCGATCGGGTCGCCTCCGCCCCGGGCGGTAAGGTCGTTATCCGGTTAAGGGCTGGCCGGTATGCCATCGACGAGCCCATCATCCTCACACCGGCCATGCTCAACCACCACGCGCTAACCATCGAGGCTTTCCCACAGGAAGACGTCTCGCTCTGCGGAGCGGAAAGGATTTCCCCACAATGGACCGTCTGGAAGGGACCGATCCTGTGTACCGATATCGGCAAAAACCTTTCCGTCGACCAGCTGTATTGCAATGGCCGTCCTTTGCCCATGGCCCGTTATCCCAACCTGGACACGACGCAGGCCGTCATGAACGGCACGGCCGCGGACGCGCTGACACGGGCGAATCGTTGGAAAGATCCCGAGGGCGGCTACGTGCACGCCATCCAGGGCTATGAATGGGGAAGTCTTCACTACCGCATCGAAGGTAAGGACGACACCGGCGGCCTGGTGCTGAAAGGCGGCTGGCAAATGGCACGTCCCGCGCCCATGCACCCGCGTTACCGGTATGTAGAAAACATCTTCGAGGAACTGGATGCGCCGGGGGAATGGTACTATGACGGCGCCAGCGGTCGTCTATATTTGTACCCGCCGCCGGGAGTGGATCCCGTTATTGCCCGTTTTGAGCGGTCGGTTACAAATGAGCTCGTAGTCCTGAAAGGGAATGCGGGCGAGCCGGTGCGTGACGTGAAAATTACGGGTATCCATTTCACGGAAACAAACCGGACATTCATGCTGACCCGCGAAAGGCTTGTCCGCAGCGACTGGGCCATATATCGCGGGGGCGCCCTCGTCCTGGAAGGTACCGAGAGATGCCGGATCGAAGACTGCACATTTACCTACCTGGGCGGAAACGCCATCTTTGTTGATGACTATGACCGCTCGGACACCATCCGGTCCTGCAGCATCGGGCACATCGGCGCCAGCGGGATCTGTTTCGTCGGCGATACCGCCGCCGCCCGGTCGGCCGCAAACCGGTACGAAGACTATGTGTATTATCCCGCCCTCGACACCACTCCCGGCCCACGTACGGAAAACTACCCGGCTCAATGCCTGGCGGAGGATAACCTGATCCGTTATATAGGCGAAACCGAAAAACAGGTATCCGGCGTCGAGATCGACCTCGCGGCCGGCATCACGGTCCGCCACAACACAATCTATCATACCCCCCGGTCGGGTATCAATATCGGGGACGGCTGTTGGGGAGGACACGTCATCGAATACAACGACGTTTTTAACACCGTGCTGGAAACAGGCGATCATGGCGCCTTCAATTCCTGGGGGCGGGACCGTTTCTGGTCCCCCGACCGACGCTATATGGACAGCCTTATGGCGGTACATCCCGGGCTTTACCTTCTCGACGCCGTCCAGCCAAATACGATACGGCATAACCGCTTCCGCTGCGACCACGGATGGGACATCGACCTGGACGACGGGTCATCCAACTATCGTATCTACGACAACGTTTGCCTGCATGGAGGACTAAAGCTCCGGGAAGGTTTTCATCGGGAGGTGTATAACAACATCCTGGTCAACAATTCCTTTCATCCGCACGTCTGGTTTATTCGCAGCGGGGACATCTTTGAGCGCAACATCGTGATGAAGCCCTATTTCCCTATCCAGATAGCACAGTGGGGCCTTCGCGTGGATAGCAACCTTTTTCCCGACACTGCTGCGCTGGGCGCGGCTCAAAAACGAGGCACGGACGCCCACAGCCTGGCGGGTGACCCCAAGTTCGGCGGCGCCGCCACCGGCGACTACCGTGTTCGGAGCACCTCCCCCGCCGTGGTGATCGGTTTTGTCAATTTCTCCATGGATGACTTTGGGGTCACAGACCCCGCGCTACGGCGGGTGGCAGCGAAGCCGGTCATACCCGCGTTGGCGAGCGGCCCATCGGTGTCAGCCGTGGCGCCGGCGGTCTGGCTGGACGCCACCATAAAAAGCGTAGACGGACCGGGTGACCGGTCCGCCTATGGATTGCCCGATGAGCAGGGAGTCGTGGTGTTGCACGCAGGCAATACGGGCTTGCATGACAACGATGTTATCCGCGCATTGAACGGGCATCCGGTGAAGGACGCCGACGCCCTGCGGTCGCTCTACAAAACCGTGCGCAGGCCCGTGACATTAAGCGTGATCCGCAACCAGCAGACCGTTTCGGTCCGACTGGACTGAAGCCGCCGGCGCTATTGCGCGAAGACGCCGTTCGGGATGTGCCCCTGTGCCGACGGGAAATCGATCCCCAGGATACGCGCCACGGTGGGGGCGATGTCGCGCAGGTTCATGGCATGGATCGTACCGCCCCTGGCAATGCCCGGGCCGGCGATGATGAACCCGGTCTGTATCTCGTGGAAGTCCGGGAAATAACCGTGGGCTCCGCCCTTGCCGGGCGTAATGGCCGGGCCTTTGTCCTGGTTCCCGAAGGACGCCCCGTTCAACCCGCTGAGCGCCAGCGCGCATTCCGGGTTGGCGCCGATGGCGTCCATCTGCGGGCGGTCGATGATCCGGAAATATGCGCGCGCCGAATCGGGCAACGCCTGCAGCACCTTTGCCTTGTCGGCCGTATCCTGGAGATAAAGCCACGCCGACCCGCCGGCGCTGTTAAACCGTGCCTTCGGAAAAAGACCGGCATCGGCGAGCCATACGTTCGGGTTGACGTGATGCGTCACGTCCAGGAAGCCGTGGTCGCCGGTCACGATCAGGACGGTGGAATCCCCGATCCCCGCGGCTTTTATCGCATCGGAAATGATGGCCACCGCGCTGTCGGCATCCCGGATGGCAGCCGCGACGTGATCCCCGTGGCGGCCCTGCTCGTGGGAAAAATGATCCACCGAGAACAGGTGGACGGTCAGGTAGTTCGGTTTGTCGTGCGCGATCACGTACGCCGCGATCTTTGCCACGTTCTGGTCGTGGCCATACTCGATCCGGGCGGCGCCGTCGAAGACAAACTTCCGGAGCGTGTCCACGAAACCGGCCGGCCTGGCGTACTTCTCACGGACCGCTTCTCCCATCGAGCCCACGTCCGGCAGGTCATAGCGCACCGGCGCTTCCGCGGAGACCGGCCAGAGCAGCGCGTCGGCGCGCATCCCTGCCTTCGTGACCGCGCCCCACAGCGTGGGCGCGTGGATCGAGCTGTCGTTCCAGTATATCCTGCCCCTCGCGGAGGGATCGAATACGTCGTTATAGTAAACCCCGTGCGTCGAAGGCTGGACGCCCGTGACGACGGTGGTATGCGACGGATAGGTGATGGACGGGAATACGCTGTTTACGCCTTCGGCGTGGACGCCGTTGCGGGCCAGCTCCTGCAGCGTATACGCGTGCCAGGTAGTGTCGAGATAATAGTCCGGCCGGAAACCGTCGATGGTCACCAGGATCACGTGCTGCGCAAAGCTGCCCCGGCCTATCAGGGCCAGGGCAGCAAAAAAGAGAACTTTTTTCATATCAGGTGTTGAGGCCGCGCCGGAGGCGCTGCCGGGAAACTACTGCCATTTGGGATTCTGCTGCAAGTTAGGATTCAGCTGCAGCTCCGAATACGGTATCGGGTACAGGTACATATACGTCGTGTCGAAGGTACGGCTCACGTTATCCAGCCAGTGCAGCTCCCCGTGATCGCCTTGCGACAGTATCTGCGGGTTGGGGCCGCCGTTCAGCGTGGACGAGACGTTCACGTAGGTCACTCCGGCGACCGTTGACGGCGCGCTACCCTGGTAGAAGCAAACGTCGGGGACGCCGTCGGCATTCAAATCCATCAGCGTGTTCAGCGACGGCACGTAGAAGCCGTTCCAGGGGAGGGTGAGCAGGAGCCCCTGCTGCCAGCGGATCAGGTCGTTGTAGCGGAGACCTTCGAGGTTGAGCTCGGTGCCGCGCTCGCGGCGTACTTCCAGGATAACCGGGTCCGTTACCGTATTCTGGAAATAGGCTTCCATATAAGGATCGGCCGTCGTCGGTACGGTCGTCAGCCCGCCGGTGATCCCGGCCCGGGCGCGCAACGCGCCGATCGTCGAGGACCATATGGAGGCGGTCATCTGCCCCAGCTCCGCCTCGGCCTCGGCATAATTCAGGAGGATTTCCGCGTACCGCATCAGCGAAATCGAATTGGTGTTGTTGGCGCCGTTGTCATAATACACGTCGTCCAGACACCACTTGATCGGCTGGTAACCGGTATAGGTATAGGAAAAAACGGGGGGCGCCGCGACCGGGTTCCCGCTGTTGATGCGGTTGTACCCCGGCGTGCGGATCGTTTGCTGGAGACGGGTGTCGCGGTTTTTTACTTCGTTGACGAACGTCACGGTGTCATACCCGGGCGTCGACGTAAAGGGCGTCCCGTCGAGATTCAGGTAGGTGTTGATGAACCGGCGGGTGTAGCTGAAACGTACCCCGTAGGTGGCGCTGGTGAAATACCAGTTGGCGTCGTTGAAAACGGCCAGGGAGGAGCTGGCCACGTTGGACAGCATGACCTCGCTCGCGATGGGCGCGGCGCTGATGAACAGCTGGCGGTACGATTGGGTGACGCCGCCCGATTGGTTCAGGGCGAAGCGACCGCTGTCGATCACGGCCTTGGCGGCCGTGGCGGCTTCCTGGAGCCAGGGTTGGTAATCGGACGTCTGGCCGCCGCGGTATTTCCGGAAGGTGCCTTCGAAGAGACATACCCGGGACTTCAGCCCATAGGCCACCCAACGGGTGATCTGGCTGGCGGTGGGATCGGTGGTCATCGAGATGTTGGCGATGGCGTAGTCCAGGTCGGCCAGGATCGAATCCATCACGACCGCCCGGGGCGTGCGGGCCGCGTACAGCGTGGAGTCGGTCACGCTGAGCGGTGTACTGACCCAGGGCACGTCGCCAAAACGGACGACCATGTTGTAGTAGAAATATGCCCGGAAGAAACGCGCCAGCCCGTTGTAGTTGTTGCGGGTGGCCACGGGGATGGCCGGGTTGGTATTGTTGGCGATAAAGTAGTTGATGTTCCGCAGCGCCGTAAAGGACCAGCCGGAGCTTTGACGGGACGTATACGCGCCGGCCAGCAGGAAGGAAGGCGGCGAGCTTTGGGTGCCCAGGTCCGACATACCCGCGTCCGTCTTATAAACGTCGCTGATGCCGGGGAGATTGTCGTAAAAGGAAGTGGCGTACAGCTGCAAACCACCCGTCGTTCCGAAAATGGCGCTTACGCTGGCCGTCGACTGGGGCGTCTGGTTAAGCTGTTTGGTACAACCGGCCAGGAAGATAACGGAGGCGATTAATATGTATTTTTTCATCGTCTTCTTTTTAAAGTGATACACTTTTTACAGGGATACGGAAAGACCTACCGATACGCTTTTCAACATGGGATAGTTGTTGCCGTTCCCGTTGGTGCCGTTGGTCAGGATCATGTCGGAACCGCCGATGCTTTCCGGATCGATGTTCCGGGTCAGCTTGTAGATCGGGGACCAGCTCCAGAGGTTTTCGCCGGAGAAATAGGCGCGGGCGCCCGAGAAACCGATCTTGCGGATCAGGTGCTGCGGCAGATTGTACCCTACCTGCAGGTTTTTCAACCGGAGATAATTGACTTTCTGGAGGTACTTGGTCTGCGCAAAGGCCAATTCACCCTGTCCGTTCTGGGCTACGTAGCCGCGATAGCGGGGAAAGTAGGCGTTGGGATTGGTGGGGGACCAAATCCTACCCAGCTGGTATTCCATCAGGTAGTTGTAGGGGCGGTTGTATTGTCCCCAGAAAACGTCGGCTTCCGAGCCGGGGTACCAGTTCCGTTTGCCTACACCCTGGAAGAAGGCGCTGAAGAAGAAGTTGCTCCAGTCGGCGCCCAGGGTGAACCCGTAGGTGTAGCGGGGCAGCGAGTTACCGATAATCCGCATGTCGCCGGGATTGGTGGCGGTGTTGTTGCCGTTGTTTATCACGCCGTCGGGTTTACCGTTCGTGCCGCCGCCGATGTCCTTGAACTTGATGTCGCCAGGCAACCACTGTCCGGTAGTGGAGGCGTGGAACATCTTTTGCGCGCCCTGCGCCCAGGTGATGTCCGCCTGGTTCTGGATATACCCATCGTTGGTATAGCCCCAGATCTCGCCCATATGCATACCGGCATAGTAGTCGGTGAGCGACTTGGTGGCGTTGTTGTATTGGGTGATCTCTGCCGTGTAGTCCGACATCCAGAAGCCGAGGTTGTAGTGGAAGGGCTTGCGGGCCACCGTGAACTGGTCCTTCCAGCCGATGGAGGCTTCCCAACCCGTGGTTTTCAGGTCGGCATAGTTCCCCTTGGGCACGGAAGTCCCGAACACCGCCGGGAGCGTCTTACCCACGGTGAACATGTTGTTGGTATTGCGGATATACCCGTCGGCCGTAAACGTGAGCCGGTTGTCCAGGGCGGACAGGTCGAGACCCAGGTCTTTGGTGACCGACGTCTCCCACGTCAGCCCATTGGGCAGCACGTTCGGCTGGCTGGTCTCCTGGTTGCGGACGCCATTGATGACGCGGCCGGACTGGGAGATCCCGAAGTTCTGCTGGAAGACGTAAGAGCTGATGCTCCCGTTCCCCAGCGAACCGTAAGAACCCCTGATCTTCAGGTCGGAGATCGCCTTGGTGGACACGTGCCAGAAGTTTTCCTTTGACAACCGCCAACCGGCTGACGCCGAGGGGAAGAAGGCAAAACGTTGGCTGGCGGGGAACTTGGAGGAACCGTCGTAGCGGCCGTCCAGCTCCAGCAGGTATTTATCGGAGAAAGCGTAGTTCAAGCGACCGAAACCGCCCACGATAGCCCACTTTTCATAACCGCCTGAGGTGGAGATGTTCTGGCCGAGGGCGAGGCTGATGTCGGTGGCGTTGGAATACACCAGGCCGTTGCGGTCGGTGGTCAGGCCGTTATACACGGATTGCTCGTAGTTATAACCGGCCAGGGCCTTGAAGTAGTGCTTCTTGGCAAAGGTATTCTCATACTCGCCGTAGAGGTTGGTGGCGAGGTAGTTGGTGGTGCTGTACACCATCTGGATGTCGTTGGTGCCGGAGCCGACATACACGATCACGCCGGGGGTGACGCTATAGGGCACCGGTACCTGGGTCCGCTTGGAGTTCGCCTCGGTGCTCTCGTAGGTGAGGTCACCTTTTACGCGGAAACGGTCGCCGAAGAAGTGGCTCGTAAAGGCCGCCGTGTTTTTGATCACGCTGTTGGTGAAGTTGTAGCCGTTCTTGCCGTAGAAGAAGTCGCCTACCGTGCTTGCGGAGCTATAGGTCAGCGTCCCGTCGGGGTTCTGGAGCATGGAGGAGGGGTGACCCTCGTCCGCCATGTTCCGCCAGATGCCCCCGCCCTCTTCGACATTCAAAGGATTGTGGTATGTGCGATAGCTGTATTGCGTGTTGTCGCTGATGTTCAGCCAGGGCAAAACGTCGACCGAACCCTTGGCGGTCAGGGTATAGAGCTTATACACATCCGAGTTGTAGCGGAACAAGCCGTCCCAGCCGGAATAACGGCCGGTCACATAATAGGTGGCCTTGCCGCTGCCGCCCGTCACCGAGATGTTCTGGTCGGTGGCTTCTTCGTGCTTCTTGTAGAGCAGGTCATACCAGTTGGTGTTGCCATAGTACACATAGTTGCCGTTGCTGCCGACCTGGACCTTGGGCAGGGTCGGGTCCGCGTTGACCTTGGCGTATTCCTGCAGGTAAGCCGTGGAGAAGGGCTGTGTCTTGTTGATGTTCTGGGGCGTCTGGGAATAGTCGTTCCAGGCGGTCCAGGCGGAGTCGAACATGGTCGCGTACTGGTAACCGTTCGATACGATCTTGGGGACCGTCGTCGGGGACTTGATCGCGAAGTTGGAGCTGTAGGTGATCTGCGCCCGGCCCTTGGTGGGCGCCTTGGTCGTGATCAGCACCACGCCGAAGGCCGCGCGGGCGCCATAGATCGCCGACGAAGCGGCGTCCTTGAGCACCGTCACCGAGGCAATGTCGTTCGGGTTGAGCAGGCTGGGATCGCCCTCGATCCCGTCGATGAGCACCAGCGCGTTCCCTCCCTGGCCGATGGAGGTCGTGCCGCGGATGTTGTACGTGGCCGACTGGATGGGTTTGCCATCCGCCGGTACGAGGTTCAGGTTAGGGATGACGCCTTCCAGCCCCTGCGTTACGTTCGGCAGCGAACGGCCGTCGAGGACCTCGCCGCTGACCTGTGACACGGCGCCGGTGATGTCGGCTTTCTTTTGGGTGCCGTACCCGACGATGACGACGTCCTCCAGGGTATTGGCCTGGCTGACGAGCTTTACAAAAATGGACAGCGAGCTGCCCGCCTTGACGGAGTAACCCGTTAGGGTCTGGTCGTGAAAACCGACGGAGGAAAACGTAAACGAATAGGAGCCTTTAACCGGAAGCTTTTCAAAACGGAAAACACCCGATGAGTCCGTTGCGGTACCCGCGGATAATCCGGTAACGAGGTTGGTCGCGATGACCGAGACGGCGGCCACCGGGGCGCCGGCTTCGTTCTTGACGATGCCGTTGACGCTGCCTGTCTTGTCCTGGGCGCGTACGCTCACGGACAGGCAAAAGAGTGCCAGCCAGCAAAAAATGGATTTTTGCAATCTCATGTGAAGATAGGTTTGAGTAGTTATTTTGAAATCCTGTAAGTCGATCCCCTGCGGGTCAGGGTCAGATGATTCAATAAGGCAAGATCGTTGAGAATCTTATCCAGGGAGTCCTTTCTATCGAGCCTGCCGAGGAAGTACATATTTCGTATGGCGCGATCGTCGTATTCGATGTCCATTCCATAGATGGCCGACAACTGGTCGAAGACCGTGCCGAGGTTCTGGTCGTTGAACAGGTACCAGTTCGCCAGCGTGCCGGGCTTGCCGTCCAGCAGCTTCGTCTTGCCGTCGCGGCGGTTGAAGCTGGTTACCCACACCTTGGTGTTGTCTTTCCTCCAGGTCAGCTCCTGGCCAGGCGTGAGGACGTAGTTGCTATCGGGTACGTCTACCCGCACCTTTCCGGTAAACAACTCTACCTGTACCTCGCTGGCGGCGTTGACGACCTTGAAGGCAGTCCCCAGCACCTCCGTCTTCAGTCCTCCCGTGTAGACCGCGAAAGGCGCGTGCTCGTCCCTGACCACTTCGAAAAACACCTTACCCTCTACTTTTGCATCCCGGGCGCCGTGGCCGAAGTCTTCAGGATATTGGATTCTTGCGTTTGGATATAGGATGGCGGTGGAGCCGTCGGGCATCGTCCAGGCGTCCTGTTGCCCGGTAGTGTTTGTCCGTGTCAGCCAACGCACCTTTTTTGCCGTGCGCGCCATCACCTTGCGGTTGACCGGTCGTGTTTCCCTGAGCAATAGTCCGACGCCCACCAGGATCAGTATCGCCGCGGCGGCGGAGAGGGCGATTCGGATCGGCCATACCCGGCCGTTACCGGTCTGCGTCCGCGCTACAACGGTCTGCAGCATATCCTCGCTATAGCCTTCCGGCAAAGGGGTTTCGCCGTCCGCCTGCTCGAATTCCTCCTGCAAATTCCCGAGCTCGGGATGTTCTTGCAAGTACCGCTGATCCTCTTTTTCTGTCTGCATGAATGGGACTCTATACTATATACAGCTAAAGGGGTAGTTTACCCCTGCTCGTTAGAAAAAAAAGCTGGACACCACCTGTCTCAGCTGGCGGAACGCCTTTGTAATATGGTCTTCCACCGTTTTGATGGAGATATTCATCCGCTCGGCCACCTCCCGGTTGGTAAAACCGTGGAGGGCCTTGAGCTCGACCACCTTCTTCCGGACCGGGGAAAGCGTGTCCAGCGCGGCATGCACGTGCCCCGTAAGCTCGAATTCCGCGTGCTCGTTGGACACGCCCTCTTCCGCAGGCTTTACCTTACGACGCACCTCTTCCTTGCGGAGGTGGTTGATCAGCACGCTCCGGGCGATGATGAACAGTTGCTTTTCGAGCGCGTGTTCGGGCGATAACGAACGCCTGTATTCCCAGAACCGCACAAAACATTGTTGTGTCAGTTCTTTTGCGGACTCGTCGGTTCCCGCCCTTTTTTGATAAAAGCGGAACACCCTTATATGTAGTGCGGTATATACCTCTACGAAGGCTTCGTGGGAACCGTTCTGTACGGCAGTCAGCAAGGACGATAGGTCAATATGCAGTCCATTGTCCATAGGAGCCGCAAATTGCGAAAAAATGCAAGCCCCCCTTCCGTCGTTAAGATACTTAACCGAAAGATAAAGCGCCGTAGTCCTTTAAACCCTTTTCCATGACCACGCGCACCTGCTCTTTTAATAAGTGTAGATCCGACATCGTCATGCCGGTTATGGGCACCGGGTCGAGGAACACCGCGCGGCTGGGTCCGGGGGTGAGGTGGAAGATGCTCGTGCTGGGTAACCGTCTGGCCGCGTCGAGGAATAAAACCGGTTGTATGGGATAGCCCGTTTCGATAGCCATGCGGAAGGCGCCGTCATAAAAGGGACCGAGCGGCTGGCTCGATTGATTGAACGTCCCTTCCGGAAAAATAAACACCGATACGCCCTGTTGTAACGTTTTTATCAGCCGTCTTACACTCGCAACCCGGTGCTCGGGATCGCTCCGGTCCACCACCACGATCGTCTTGCGGTACACAAAACCGAACACGGGCATCTTCGCGAGCTCGACCTTCCCCAATGGCCGTACCGGGTACCGCACCGCCTTGACGATCAGTGCCGCGTCCAGGTAGGAAGTATGGTTGGCGACGTAGATACAGGGCTCGTGCTTCCGCGGCCGGTGTATATATATGTTCTTGTGCCGTATGCCCACCCCGGCAAACCACAGATCCGCCCAGGCCCTGCACAACAGGTAGATGGCGTTGCCGCCGCGCGTTTCCCCGAGGAGCGAGGCGGGGAGCGCGAGTACAAAAACGACTATTAGTAGCGACCCAAAGAGGATGAGGGCATAAATGACATATATCCAATGGAATAGCTTCTTCACCATGGCAAAATAATCCTTTCGTGGCACATTCGGGTTTCCGGCCGGCGCGCGGCGGCCCGGGTCGCGCGTTTTTCGTAACTTCGCGCGCTATGCCCAGCGTCGCTTTTCATACACTCGGCTGTAAACTGAATTTCTCCGAGACCTCTTCGCTGTCCCGCCTCCTCGAAACCGAAGGCTTCGAAAAGAAGGACTTCGAGGAGAAGGCCGACGTTTATGTCATCAATACCTGCTCCGTCACCGAAAACGCCGATAAGGAATGCCGCCAGCTGGTGCGGCGCATCCAGCGCAAGGCCCCGTCCAGCTTCGTCGTCATTACGGGTTGCTACGCCCAGCTCAAACCACGCGAGATCGCGGAGATCCCCGGCGTCGACCTCGTACTGGGCGCCGCCGAAAAGTTCAACATCGCCGAGCACCTGCGCACCCTCACCAAGGGCGACAACGCGCGCATCTGCAGCTGCGACATCGAGGAGGTATCGGGCTTCAACCCATCCTATTCCCTAGGCGACCGCACCCGCACGTTCCTGAAGGTGCAGGACGGATGCGACTACGGGTGCTCGTTTTGTACCATACCCAAGGCGCGCGGGCGCAGCCGCAGCGATACCATCGCCGGGGTCGTCGCGGGCGTTCGGCGACTTACCACCGAAGGCGCCCGTGAGATCGTGCTGACGGGGATCAACCTCGGGGACTTCGGGCTCGGGCCCGATGGCCGGGGCGCGGCGGCGCTTTCAGACGGGCGCGAGCACTTCGGCGACCTCATCGTCGCCCTGGACGACATCCCCGGCATCGACCGCTACCGTATCTCCTCGATCGAACCCAACCTCCTGACGGATGACATCATCCGCTTTGTCGCCGGTAGCCGGAAGTTCATGCCGCACTTCCACATCCCGCTCCAAAGCGGCAGCAACCGCATCCTCGGCCTGATGCGCCGCCGTTACCGCCGGGAGCTCTACGCCGAACGCGTCGCCCTGATAAGATCGCTCATGCCCCACTGCGCGATAGGCGTGGACGTCATCGTGGGCTTCCCATCCGAAACCGAAGCCGACTTCCGCGAGACTTTCGACTTCCTCCATGAGCTGGACGTCGCCTATTTCCACGTCTTTACCTATTCCGAACGCGCCGACACCCACGCCCTGTCTATCTCCCCCGTGGTCCCCACGGGTTTGCGCCACGAGCGCAACAAGACGCTGCGCAACCTTTCCTTTATGAAAACGCAGGCGTTCAACCGGGCCCACGAAGGCCAGGTCCGGCCGGTCCTCTTCGAGGGGCGCGCCCACGCGGGCACCGATGGCGCGGCTCCCATGATGGAAGGGTACACCGATAACTATATCAAGGTCACCACGCCCTATCGGGCGGAATGGGTCAACCAGGTCGTCGACTGGAAGCTCTAGGCGGAGCTCGCCCTCGTTTTTGCCGCGCCAGCGGCACGAGCCCCCGTTTTGCCGCGCCAGCGGCACGCCCCCCCGCGATCTACCGAATTCCCGGTAGGCGCAAATACCGGGAATCTGGTATTGTGCGGGTCACGGAGCGGTCCTACTTTAGGGCAATCCTCTGACTTTGTACGTTATGAAGCATTCACTCCTCTGGTTCGCCCTATTCATAGCCCCCGGGTCCGTCATCGCCCAGGAAACCCACACCTATTCTACGCAAGTCCACCCCAAAACCTGGAGGTTCAATTCCGGGTTCGATGTGGGCGCCTGGTGGGGCGGTACCGGGGTGACGCCCCTGGAGCCAAAGACCGACGCCCTCGTCCAATCCCACCTGATGCACCAGACCGCCTATTCCGGGGACATTTACCTGGAATGGCTCCGCAAAAAGAATAAGCCGGGAAGCGTCGGGCCGGGCTTTGGCATCAAGACCAAAGCCACCTGGGACTGGTTCACCGCGAGCAACGGAGGAGATGGGAATGGGCAGGAATCCCTGACCCTGAATTACGTCAACGTGCCATTGCTGTTCGAATACTGTTTGTCCTTCAAGAACAAGGTCACCCGACCCTCTTATACCGCGACCACCAGCTACACCAACACCTATGTATTCGATCACGGGGACTATTACCACATCATCTACAACACGACCTCGACACCGGGCCACTACAATCCCGGCGGCGTCCCTTATACCGACGCCATCTTCGCCTACGCCGGCCCCCAAATCTGTTACCTGGCCAAGGGTTTCCACAGCCTTAACGGGACCGAATCGGTGGATACGGACCCGGCGTTGACAAAGTCGTATGCTGGTTTTATCGCGGGCTTTTGCTTCTATCTCGCCAACCTGAACGTAGATATTTCCTACCAGAGGGGGCTGACCAGCATCTGCACGGGAAAGAGCGTCTATGTCAGCGGCTGCCTGTTCCGGCTCGGGTTCAACCTGACCCGGAGGAAGTTCTAAAGCGCGGCGGCTCGCGTTTTTGCCGCGGCGGCTCGCGTTTTTGCCGCCCCGGCGGTGATCCGGCGCCACCTCGTCTCCGGGCCCAAAAAAAATTTTGCCGAAAGCCTTTTCCCCCTATCTTTGCACTCCCAATCCCGTTTTACGCGGGAGCGGTAAAGGGAGCATAGCTCAGCTGGTTTAGAGCATCTGCCTTACAAGCAGAGGGTCCTTGGTTCGAACCCGAGTGCTCCCACAGAAAAAGGCAAAATACGCAAGCACTTAGAATTTCGACTTCTAGGTGCTTTTTCTTTTTATCAATACCCGTTTTTATTCAACCAGGTCTGGCAGTACTCCGCAACCTCCCGCCACCCCGCGTCCATCACCAGCGAATGCCCGCGGTTTTCAAACAGCTTGAACTCCGTCACCACGTTCCTCGGATATTTCCTGAACGTCGCCTTGCCCAGCACCGGCGGTGCGATATGGTCCCGTTCCCCGCCCGTGATGAGCAGCGGTCCGCGCGACGTATTGGCGGTGTCCACCTTTGTCTCATGACCGGCAAAGCTGGCCATCGCCGCCTGGAACAGCGGCCGGGCCGGCGCGGGTATCGCCCAGCGTCCATACAATGCCCTGGCTTCATCCAGGGGAACGGCGTTGGTAAAGCCATACCGGAACTGATCGAACGTCAGCGAAACGGCCTTCTTGAGGTTGAATGGGTTCCCCAGGACCGGGAAAGATGCCTTCAGCGCGGAAAACGGCAGCTGCCATACGCCCTTTATAGGGGCCGGGTCGATGGCGATGCCCGCGGACGCGATACCCCGACCCAATAATATTTGCGCGATCAAGCCGCCAAAGGAGTGGCCGATGACGATGGGTGGCTCGGACAGGGTGGCGATCACTTTCGCATAAGCGTCGACCACCTCGGTGACGCCGCGGTTGGCGATCGGTTGCGGGTTGGACCGGCACTCCGATACCGTGGCAGCGTCTCCGGGCCACGCAGGGTTCAGGGTTTCATAACCGCGCCGGTTGAAAAATTCCATCCAGGGCTCCCATGACGTGGCGTGTATCCACAGGCCATGGATAAATACGATTTTTTTGGGGTTCATGACTGCAAGGTTTGCGGTAAGATATCATTTTCACGGCAAACTAGCTATATGGCCGAGCAAGAAGTCGTCTAGCACATCAAAAAAGCAGACTAGTAAAAAGGGGCATTGTCCAACTAATCGTCATCGGCCTCAGCTACCGCTTTCGTCCGGTTTTCGGCCAGACAAAGCCCTTCTTATCGACATTGCCCTCCGTTTTTGGCCTGTCATGCCGTTAAAATCCGGTCGGTTATTTTTATTTTGAGGTGAGCCAACGACAAGTTGGGATAGGGAAAGCCATTGCAATAACCTGAAAAATCTTTCCATCAAACGGGTGATAAAGCCATATTCAGGCGAGATCGATGATTTCATACCGGGGGATTTGAGGATGCTCCCCAAAATAGAAAAAGGGTGATAAAATACCGCCCCTTTTTCCGTTATAAAATGCCGCAGGATTTTCAGCGGCCGGTACCGCTCGTCTTTTTCGCATAAAAAAAGCCGCCTTCCGGCGGCTTTATGCTTTGGCGACTTCTTCTTCGGGGTCGTCGACACCGCGGATGACTTCGCATTTTGTCGGCTTTCCGAA
>NZ_DATJIY010000102.1:0-20061 GCF_035492835.1 Dinghuibacter sp. | reverse complement strand
GTTGCCGGTACCGTCGCCATAGAGCAGCAGCAGGCGGTCGAGACCCCAGCTGTCGGTGGCCAGGTCGGGGTGGCCGTCGCCGTTGAAGTCGCCGGCGGCGATGCCGTGGGTGTGGGGTTTGGCGTAGACGGGGAAAGCCCGAGGTGCGCCGAATCCGCCATGGCCGTCGCCGGTCAGGACGGTGAGCTGACCGACTTCGGTATTCGCCACGCAGATGTCCGGGTGGCCGTCACCGTTAACGTCGATGATGACGAGGTCGTTGGGATGCGGGCCGCACGGGAATGCTACCATCGGCGCGTATGCTCCGGTCGCGGTTTGAAGGTACACCCCGATCGTGCCCTCTTCTTCATTGGCGACGACGATGTCGGGGCGGCCGTCGGCGTTGAGGTCGGCGACTTCTACGCTGGAGGCGCCTTTTCCGGCGGGGAGCGTGGTGGCGGTGAAGTGCGGACCGGGCGAGGGGTCGCCCAGGGGCGGCTCGCCCGGCGCAAAGCCGTCACCCAACGACGCGCCGCGCATCCGGAGGCCGGCGACGGTGTGATCCGCGCAGGGCAGGTCGGTGCCCCAGCAAAGGTCGAGCTGCGCGGGCGTAGTGTATAGGAAGGGTTGGTTATGGACGTCGACTACCGGTTCCGCATAGGGTTGCGGAAGCAGCCAGTGACCGACCCTGGGCGTCTGCGTTATGGTGCCTTCCAGGAGCAGGTTCGTCTTTAGGTGGCGGTATAACGCGATGGTGGACCATTCAAAAGCCAGGGCAACGGCCAGGGCGAATACGCCGGGACGGACGCGGGAGAAACACAACGCCAGCACAAGCGCCACCAGCGTCGCCAGATAACCATACCCAAACCGCGGGTCTGGCGCCTGGACAAACCAAAAGGCGACGCCCACCCAGATAAACGCCATCAGCCACCAGAACCCCTGGGGCAACGTGCGTCGCCGCCACCAGGCGACGATGGGCGACAGCGGCACGGCCAGCAGGATCAGGAAATCGTAGGGGCGGATGTTGTGTTTAAAAAGGTACGTTAACCGGGCCATCCGTGTATGGACTTCGTCGGCGGAGACCTTGTTGCGCAGGTACCCGAAGGCCTCGATGGCCTCGCGGGTCTGGCGCACTTTGGTGGCCGGCACTTTCCAGTCCGGGTGAAACAGGTCGAGGCGTTCGAAGGGGAAGAGCAGGTATCCGCTGAGGATGACGTTCCGGATCAGCCAGGGGGCGATGATCACCGCGCTGATGGCAATCATGATGTAGCGGTGGCGGCTTTTCCAAAAGAGGTAGGCGGTAAGCAGTAAGGCCGGGAGCGCGGACAGCTTGATCGTCAGGAGATAGGCGGGGATGAGCCACAGCAACGGTTGAGGCTCGCCGGTCTCCAGCTGTTCAAGCCAGAGGAGGATAGCCAGCGCCGTGAGGTAGAAGACGACGAGGTCGGCGGCGGGAGCGATGAGGTTGTAGACACCGACCCAGGGCATATTGATCAGCACCAGCAAGGCGAGCTTCATGAAGCGGGCGTGCGATCCAAACGCGGCCGGAGCCGGGGAACCAGCCGGCATCGCGGCCCCTCCCGGCGTCGCCAGGCCGCCGAGCAAATAGATCGTCATCAGCAGGTACGGCACCCCATTGATCGGATTCACCGCCTTCCCCGTGATCCACGCTCCGTCGAACAACGCCGCCAGCACGTGCCAGCTGGAGTTGAAGCCGAACCGGTCCTGCAAATTGGCCAGGCCGGGGACGACGCGATAGGTTTGGGTCCACCGTATAAACTGGCTGTAATAGAGCCCCTCGTCATAGGTGATCGACTGAAGCCCGGAGAAAAACAAAATAAATGCGATCGTCAACGCAAGGAATATACAGGCGACGACGCCGGTAGGCGCCATCCGGACCCGCAACCTGCGCCGGTAAATGAATAATAGTGGCACGGCCAGGATCACCACCACCTCATCCGCCGCAATGCCCATCGGTAGCACCAGCGACAGCCAGGTGGCCAGCACGTTTAACGCGATCAGCCCCGCGATCGCCGTCAGCGAGAAGGACGACGTGCCGCCGCGGACAAGCCTGCCGAGCCCATCGGTAACCGCCAGGCCATACACGTAGGTCAGGAAAATGACGACCGCGAACTTGACGAGAAGGAAGAGCATGCCGCAAATTAGGGTATTTGCGGCATGCCGGAAAGGTCGTTTGTCGGGCGCCTGAGGCGTTAACGGGGCCGCCGCGCTACTTGTCGCGGACCTCGAGCGCCATGCGCCGGTTCATCGACCGCCCATCGGGCGTACCGTTGTCGCCTATGGGATATTGAGAACCGTAACCTTTGGCGCCGTCGAGCTGGTGTTTTGACGCGCCGAACGCTTCCAGGCGGGCGAGCACGCTGTCGGCGCGCGCTTGCGAAAGACGCAGGTTTTCCAATGAGTCGCCGGTATTGTCGGTATAACCGCCGATGCGTATCCGGGCCTTGGGGAACGCCTGCAGGATACCGACGATGTTGCGCAGCTGGGATTCCGATTCCAGCAGCAGTTGCGCGCTGTTGCTGGCAAAACGGACGCGCGTAAACTCGAACCAGTTCCCGTTCTTACGGTCGATCTTTTGGTTGGGATCGCTCAGGAAGGCGACAAGCCGGTCTTCGGTGCCGCCTTTGACGGCGTTGAGGGTCGTGTTGTTGGGTAGGGTTACGGGATAGCTGGCGGTGGTATCCGGCGGCGCTGCGGTGTCGGTCACGGCGCGGGTGGTGGTGTCGTTTTGGTTAGGACCGTACGTCGGTGCGCGGTTACAGGTCTTGAAAACGTAGAAGAGGATGCCGATCAGTATGATGATGGCGATGATGCCATAGACGAGCGAGTTGCGGCGGGCGGAGGTGGTTTCTTTCGAGCCCGGGAGCCTTTGGAGCCCGAGCGCCTGCGCCACGCTCAGCCCGGCGGGAATGGAAGCCACGATGGCGTCGCGCTGCGACCAGAGCCAATGATTCGTGCCGGCCAGGTCGAGGCTGTTGTGGTGGATGTGACGGCCGATGGCGTCGAGGGCGACAAACGCCGACAGACCCAGCAGGAATGCCGCGCTGTCGGCCTTGACGGCGGCAAAGCGTGAGATTTCCTGGACCATCGGCTCGGTGCGCTCGCCGAGGATGGCCTTATAATAATCGCCTCCTTTGGCGGACAGCGCGTTACCCACGGCCAAACCGCCGGTGCCGCTCACCAGCTCATGGAGGTATCCGTGTAAATCGTTCCCCACTGCCTGTTGCGACAGGTTGTATATGGCCATGGGACCGTCCGGCAATTCCGTTCGTTTGAGGATAGCGGTATGGATCGCGGGGCCCGAAGCGTCGATGGCTTTGTGTATATCCTGCTCGCGTTCCCCCAAAAGGGCGGATATCTTACGACGCAGGTCTTCGGTAAAGACGGCTTTGTGCGCGTCGGCTAGTGTGCTTGCCATGGTGGTATAGGTGTTGGTTATACGCGGCAAGTTGCAACAATGGTGCCACCCGATTGGCCCAAAAGTTGCAAGTATGCGGTTAACCAACTTTTCTTGGTATGAAAAACACCATGTTTCTTTTCATTGCCGGATTATGCCTATCCGGCTGCGTTGCCACGCGTAAGTTCAGGGCCTCACAGGAAGCCCTCGCCCAGATGCGTGCCGATAGCGCCTCCCAGGCTGCGCACATCGCCGAGCTGCAGGCAACCACGGACAGACAACACCAGCAGATCTCGGACCTGACCAACAAGGTTACGGAGCTGAGCAACCAGGCGGGTCAATTGTCCTCGGACGTGGCCAACAAAAATTCCCAGCTGGGCCGCAGCCGCGCGCAGCTGGCCGAGCAACAGGCGAAGCTGGAACACCTCCAGCAGCTCATGGACCAGCAGCACCGCGCCACCCAGGCCATCCTCAAAAGGATGAGCGACGCGCTGACCGGCTTTAGCCCCAGCGAGCTCACCGTGACGATGAAAAACGGGAAGGTATACGTGAGCATGCAGGAGAGCTTGCTATTCCCCTCCGGCAGCGCTGTGGTCAACCCGCAAGGGAAGCTCGCGCTCGGTAAGCTTGCCGCCGCGCTGAACAAGGACACCTCGATCCGGGTGGACATCGAAGGGCATACCGACACCGTGCCCATCCGCACCCGTTTTATCGACAACTGGGACCTGAGTACGGCCCGTTCGAACGCGATCGTGCGCATCCTTACGAAGACGTACGCGGTGGACCCGATACGCGTCATCTCGTCGGGTCACGCGTTCTACGACCCCGTTGCGGACAACGGCACCGCCGAGGGCCGCGCGCTCAACCGGCGGACGGAGGTTATCCTCACGCCTAACCTGGATGAAATCTACCGCCTGTTGGAAAACGGCAGCGGCACGTCGTCGGGCGGCGATTCCGGCGGCGGGCAGCCCGGCGGCGGGACACAATAGCGCGACGGCGCGGCAAACGACGCTCCGTGTTGCCGCACCCCGCGATTTTCCCTTAAATTGGGGCCATGAACCCCTTGAGAAGCAGCCAATGGTTTGGCAAGAAGGGAAAAGACGGTTTTATTTACCGCGCCTGGATGAAAAACCAGGGTTTCCCCGCGGACGAATTCGAAGGCAAGCCGGTTATCGGTATCTGTAATACCTGGTCGGAGCTAACGCCCTGCAACGCGCACTTCCGCGAATTAGCGGAGTCCGTGAAGCGGGGCGTTTTGCAAGCGGGCGGTTTCCCGTTGGAATTTCCGGTGATGTCGCTCGGCGAAACGCTGATAAAGCCTACGGCTATGCTGTACCGTAACCTCGTGAGTATGGACGTGGAGGAATCGATCCGCGCCAACCCGCTGGACGGGGTGGTGCTGCTCTGCGGCTGCGACAAAACGACGCCCGCATTGGTCATGGGCGCCTGTAGCGTGGACCTGCCCACGCTGGTGGTGAGCGGGGGCGCCATGCTGACCGGGAAGTTCCAGGGCAGGGACATCGCGACCAGCGACGTCTGGCGGTTGACCGACGGGTTACGGTCGAACCACGTGACCCAGGACGAGATGAACGAGGCGGAGGCGGGCATGTGCCGCAGCCGCGGTCACTGCGCGGTGATGGGCACGGCTTCGTCTATGGCGTGTATGGTCGAGGCGCTCGGGCTTTCCCTCCCGGAAAACGCGGCCATCCCGGCGGCCGACTCCCGCCGCAAGGTACTCGCGCAGCTCAGCGGGCGGCGCATCGTGGAGATGGTGCGGGAGGACATGCGGCTATCGGCCATCCTCAAACGCGAATCCTTTGAAAACGCCATCCGCGTGAACGCGGCCATCGGGGGCTCGTCGAATTTCGTGGTGCATTTGCTGGCGATCGCTGGGCGGGTGGGCGTGCCGCTGACCATCGACGACTTTGACCGCTTCTCCGAAGGCGTTCCCTTGCTGGCCAACCTGCAGCCATCGGGTAAATACTTTATGGAAGACCTGTACTACGCCGGCGGTTTGCCCGCGGTGATGCAGGAGCTTTTGCCGCACCTGCACGGCGGCGCGCTCACGGTCAACGGCCACTCGCTGAGCGATAACGTGGCCCGCTACCGGTCGCTGAATACCGAAGTCATCGCCCCCCTGGATCAACCGGTGAACCCGCTGTCGGGCATCATCGTGTTGCGCGGCAACCTTTGTCCCGACGGCGCCGTGGTGAAACCGTCGGCCGCCAGCCCCCACCTGTTGCAGCACTCCGGCAAAGCGGTGGTGTTCGAAAATATCGACGACTACAAGGCGCGGATCGACGATCCTTTACTGGAAGTAGACAAGGACAGCGTGCTGGTGCTCAAGAGCGTCGGTCCGAAGGGCTACCCCGGTATGCCCGAGGTCGGCAACATGGGCCTCCCCAAAAAGCTGCTGGAGCAGGGCGTGACCGACATGGTCCGCATCTCCGACGGCCGCATGAGCGGCACCGCCTTTGGTACGGTCGTCCTCCACGTATCGCCCGAATCCGCCGTGGGCGGCGCGCTGGCCCTGGTGCAAACCGGTGACGTCGTCGCCCTCGACATCCCCGCGCGCAGCCTGAACCTCCTGGTCTCCGACGCGGAGCTGGCTCGCCGCCGGGCCGCCTGGAAACCCGAGCCCAGCGGGTATCCCCGCGGGTATGTGCGGATGTACCTCGACAACGTCGAGCAGGCGCATACGGGCGCCGATTTCGGGTTCCTGCGCGGTGGCTCGGGGTCGACGGTATTAAAGGATTCGCACTAAGCGTTCGCTATGCAGCCATTTGCACATAAGACGGCGATTATTACGGGCGCGGGCCAGGGGATCGGCTTCGAGATCGCGGCGCGGTTGTGCGCGGCGGGCGCCTCGGTCGTGCTCAACGACGTGGACGCGGCGCTGGCGGAGCAGGCGGCGGCCGCGGTCAACCTCCGGAACGCAGCGTCGCGAGCGATCGCGGTGGCCGGCGACGCCTCGGACCCGGCGGTGATCGAACGGCTCGTGGAGACCGCCGTAACGCAATTCGGCCGTCTCGACATCGCCATCCCCAACGCCGGGGTGACGCTCTTCGGCCCCTTCCTCGACTATCCCCTGGCGTCGTTCAACGCGCTCGTCAAGGTGAACCTGGCGGGGACGTTCTTCCTGGCGCAGGCGGCGGCGCGGCAAATGATCGCGCAGGGTTCCGGGGGATCGCTGCTCTTTATGTCGTCCGTGACGGGCCACCAGGCCCACCGCGACCTGAGCGCCTATGGGATGAGCAAGGCCGCGATCGAAATGCTGGCCCGGAGCCTCGTCATCGAGCTCTCCCCACACCGGATCAATGTTAACACCGTCGCCCCCGGCGCCACCCTGACCGAACGGACCCAGAAAACCCCCGGCTACGCCGAGCGCTGGGCCGAGATCACCCCCATGGGCCGCGCGGCTACGACCGCAGACATCGCCGAAACCGTCCTGTTCCTCGTATCCGATACCGCCCGGCACATCACCGGCCAATGCCTCGTCGTCGACGGCGGCTGGACCGCGGTGAGCCCGGAGCCGTGACATGGCAGCGATCGCCCGCGGTTTTGCGGAGCGTATTTGTATCTTACGAATATGATACTCCCTATCCTTTTCCTGTGCGCCGCTGCCGGCTCGCCACGCGATTCAGGCGTGGAAATACGTCTCGAATTGATCCAGGAGACCCGCGGGCGCGACGCGCGCGACCTGGCGTTGGGCATCCAGATCATCAACCATACATCGAACGCGGTGTACATACCTGGGTGGGATATGGGGACCATCCACCTGTATCGTCTGGAGGGCGGGGTATTCGTGCCGGACACCCTGATCGACCGGCGGGAGGAATTTGTGCCGCCGATGTTCATCCCCGAGACGAACGAGATTTTCTCGCGGTTCCCGGACAGGAGCGACCTTTGGTTCGGGCCACCGCAACCGTTGGCGGACTACTGTAAGGCCAGGGGGGATTCGCTGCTGGATTGGGAAAAACAGGGACACCGTCCCCTCTTCATCGGTCCGCACCAGGTTTACCGGTTCGAGCTCAGCCCCTTCCGGATCGTGGGGCTCAACCACGCCATGCGTAACCATACGGAGTACCGGATCGCCTTTGTCGCGACCAGGGTGGAGGATCGTTACCGCCCGCGTAGCATCCTGCAATACAAACGGTGCGACCAGGAGCACATCCGGTCCAATGTATTGTATTACCAGGCTATTCCGACGCTGGTTGATCGATAAAGGTCAGGACATGAAGCAATTCGGCGGAAATCGCTGGACCGGGAAACATTTTTACAATTCCTGAAAGAGTAGGAACGCTATTTTCGTCCCATGAACCATCCCGTTGTCCACTTCGAAATCGGTTGCCAGGACCTGGAGAAAACGACCGCGTTTTACACCGGTCTTTTTGGCTGGTCGCCGTTGATGGCGCCGCCTTACGCCGCCCATCTCCAAACCGGCTCCGCCGACGGCATCCAGGGCCACATCACCGCACTGGGTCACGAGCCGCACCAGTATGTAACCTTTTACATCCGCACGGATGACATCGCGGACACGCTCCGGCGTATCGAGGCTGCGGGTGGGAAAAAGCTGTTAGGTCCGGTGCCGCTGCCGGACAAGAGCCACTTTGCATGGTTCCGGGACCCCGAAGGGAATACCATCGGGCTCGTTACACCGGCGCCTTAAGGCGTCGTACGGGCCTGCCCGCTAGCTCCACGCCTCCCGCAGGAAACGCAACCAGTTGCCGTGCATGATGCCGTCGATGTCGGCGGCGGAATAACCGCGCCGGTCGAGCAGCGCGGGGATCTTCTGCAGGTCCGCGATCGTTTCCAGGTCGTACGGGCATTGCTCTTTGCCGAAGGCTCCGTCGAGATCGGTCCCGAGGCCCACGTGGCGGGCGTTGCCGGCGATCTGGCAGATGTGGTCGAGGTGGTCGACGAGCTTGTCAAGGGTACAGTCCATCGCGGCCGGCGTCGATTGTCCGCGTACCCAGCCGGGGACGAGCATCCATGCGTCGAGCGCGCCGCCGATCACGGCGCCCTTCGCCACGAGCGCGCGGATCATGTGGTCGCTGAACTGGCGGTTGTGGTCGACGAGCGCGCGGCAGTTGTTGTGGCTGGCCCACACGGGACCGTTATACAGGTCCATCGCATCCCAGAAGGCGTCGTCGCACAGGTGCGTGGCGTCAAGGATGATCCCCAGGGATTCCATTTTTTGAAGCAAAGCGCGTCCGTCGACGGAAAGACCGCCGTTCGCATCCGTCCCGTTGGCGTAGCGGCCGGGGCCGTAGTGGGCGGGGCCGAGGGCGCGCAAGCCCTCAGCATAGGCTGTATCCAGGAAGTCCACGGTCACGATGGAGTCCGCGCCTTCGAGGCTGAGGATATACCCGATGGGGCCGCCCATGGGCCAATCCGCGAGGTGTCGTTCGAGGCTTACGAGGTCTTTTACCATGACCATCTCCCCCGCCGTCTCCATGGCTTTGTACCAGGCCAGCTGGCCCTGGGTCTGGGCCCACGCCTGCTCGGGGCTGTGCCAGCCGGGGAGCGGGTTGTCCGGGGCCACGTATCGCGCGATCTGGGTAGCGACGACCAGACCCACGTTGCCTTTGCGCAGCTCCGGCAGGGATACGGTGCCCCTGGCGCGGTCGGGTTTGTCGGAGAGCCCGTTTTCGCGGTCGCGTATGGCCTGTACCGGCTGCCGGAGGTCACGGTTCCATTCGAGGGCGTTCATGCTAAGGTCCAGGTGGGCGTCGATGACGAACATGCGTTTTAGGATTTTATTGGCTTTCAAATATAGGGCCTGTGCAGTATTTTGATGGACGGAATCCTAAACAACCCCACATGCAACGCTTTCTTTTCCTTACCTCGTTCTGCCTGGCGGCGGTGTGCGCGCGCGCCCAGGATAGCGCCCGCTTCTACACGGGTTTTGGCGTGGAGCTCTATGCCCAGCTAGGTTTTAGCTACTTCGATTTTCACGGGCTTAACCACCGGCTCGAGGCCGACGGCAAAACAGCCGCGGGCGGGAGCGCCACACAGGTAGGTTTTGGCGCCGCCTACCGGTTCAGCCAGCTGGTGGTCGGGACGGAGTTTTCCTTGCTGGACGGCCTGGGCGGGGACGAGTCTTTTGGCGGCGAATATGGCTTTTATGTGTCCACCAACGTCCTCCATACCCGTCACTGGATATTCAGCCCGATCGTGGGGGCGAACGTCCAGTATATCCGCGTGGACATCCCGCAGGCGACGACCGCGACCACCTTTGACGACGCGTTGGGGAGCGCCAACGCGCTACGGCTGTACCAGACCAACAGCGCGCTGGACCTGGGTCTCTCGGTCAAAAATACGAGCTGGATACCCTGGAAGGCCTATTCCCCGCTGCTCCGGATTGGCTACCGCGTGGGGCTGGCCCGGGACGCCTGGAACGTGGCCAATGCCACGGTGACCGGGGCGCCGTCGGACCGGGTCGGCAGCTTTTATGTCGCGCTTTGTTTTGGCTACGGTATCTAGTACTGTCCGACGTGCCCCTGGACCAGGTCGAACAGCTTTTTGGAATCGTATCCCACGCCGGCCTTGAACACCCAACGGACGTTCCGGATGGCATGGATGTCATGGGTTATATCGCCATCGATGACGATAAGGTCGGCCGTTTTGCCGACGGCGATCGAGCCTATACGGCTTTGCAGCCCCAGCGCCTGCGCGCCATTGAGGGTGGCGATCCGGATGGCCTCGATGGGCGTCCATCCTTCCCCGGTCAGGAGCTCGATCGCGCGCAGGCTGCCATAGCCCGCCAGGACCGCGCCGTTGCCGGTCGGGTCGGTACCCACGGTGAGGAGGCCGCCGGCGTCGGCGAACTGGCGCTCGAGCTGCATGTCTCGCGCCATGGCGCCGTTATACGCGGGGCTACGGTGACGGGTAAGTGATTTTTCAAACAGGTCGCGCGTGTCCGGGGACATCGCGGAAAGCACATCGGGATGCGGCAGCGAGTCCGCGGTGCTCATGCCTTCAAATACCGCGAGCGTTGACGTCAGGATGACTTTGCGCGAGACCATGTACCGGATGAGCGCCGTGGCACCCGTGGAATCGGCGGTAGCCAGCGGGTTAGCCGCGTTCATACACGCGTCCTCCTTTTTTCCGGGAATGAAATCCGTAGCCGCGAGAAAACCGTGCTCCAGCTGGTCGATCCCCATCTCCGCCGCTTCGTGGTACGTCACCGAGCAAAGGTGGCCGGTGATTTTCAGCCCGCGGGCGTGGGCCGCGTCGATGGCGGCTTTGAGGGTGGGCCGGTCGAGCACGTTGTAGGCCTTGAACGACGTACAGCCCTGGTCCGCCCAGAAGTTCACGAATGCCTTGGCGTCCTGCGGGCCCTTGCACTCGTGCATCTGGGGCGCGAAGGCCCCTACCCCTTCGATATACGGCGCGGTTACATCCATGTTGGGTCCGACGATCTTACCCGCGTCGATGTCGCGTTTGAGGTTCAGGTCCGAATACGGTTCCACGCTCCCCGCCGTGCGGATGGTGGTGGCGCCGCAGGCCAGGTAGAGCTTGGGGAAGGTGAAAGGAAGCTGTTTGTAGTGTATATAGGCCGGGTTCGGGCTGATGTCGGGGTAGTACATGTGCTCGTGCATCAGGACGTAGCCGGGTAACAGTGATTTCCCGGTGCAGTCGATGACGGTGGCGTCCGCCGGGATATCCCCGCCAATCGCCGCGATGACCCCATTACGCACGACCACGGTCTGGTCGCGCCGCACCTGCAAACCCTCGACGTCCGCGAGGTTGCAGTGCGTAAACGCCAGCACGGGTTGGTCGTAGGCGATGAACTGCTGCACCGAGGCGGGCGGCTTGGGCTTTTCGGCGGCCGGCCCGGTCAGCCCCGCAGACGGCCCTGCCGGCCGCGCGTGCACCCCGCTGCGTGTGATCTTCACCGGTAGTATCCGCCCATCCGCCCCAAACGCCATCGTATCGATACACACCTCCCGGTGGTTCGCGTCGGTTTCGTCGAGCGGCCGCCGGTGGTAGACGATGTAATAGTCGTCGGTGCCGGGGATGTGGAGGACGCTGTGGTGGCCCGCGCCCGTGGCCACGGCCATGTCCTGCTGGAGGATCTTACCGATGCGCTTGAACGGGCCCGTGGGTTTGTCGGCCATGGCGTAGGCGACCGAATAATCGGGGCCCGTCCAGCCGCCCTCGGACCACATGAAGTAGTATTTACCGTTGCGGTAGATCATATACGGGCCCTCGACGTATCCTTCGGGGGTGATCTCCTTGAACGTCGAGCCGTCGGGGAAGGGAATAAAACCGGTAAAGTCGTCCTTGAGCCGGGCGATGTTGCAGTGACGCCAGCCGCCATAGATCATATACCAGGCGCCGTCTTTGTCCTGGAAAACCGCCTGGTCGATGGGTTGCGCCCCGTTGTGAAAGGCCCCGATCAGCGGCTTGCCGAGGTAATCCCGGTACGGTCCTCCGGGCTTATCGGCCACGGCCACGCCTATCCCACCCACGGCGCTGTCGTTCTGGATGTCGTTGGCGCCAAAAAAGAAATAGTATTTCCCGTCCTTTTCCGCGATGGCCGGCGCCCACATGGCGCGTTTCGCCCATTTGACGCCCGCCGTATCCAGGATGTCGTGGTGCTTGGTCCAGTGCACCAGGTCGGTGGAGGAAAACGCGTCAAAAAAGGTCTGGTCCCTGTACCGGGCCGAGTAGGTGGGATAGACCCAATACGTGCCGCCATAGACGGCGGTCTCGGGATCGGCGTACCAGCCCTGGAATATCGGGTTCTGGGCGTCGGCGTGCATCGACACCACCAGCAATAGCGCAAGGAGCTTTCTCATGCGCGCAATATACTCATAATCCCGCGGCCTCATAATCTCCCGGCCCAGCGAAGCGTAACCCCATAGGTGCAGGGATCGCCCAGGTGGGCGGCCCCGAAGTCATACGCATAGGCGATGTACTTCGTGTGCGTCAGGTTGCGCGTCCAGCCGTCGAGGGTGAAGTCCTTGTAGCCTACGCCAACGCCGCCGTTGAGCACCTGGTAGGAGGATTGCTCCACGGTGTTGGCGAGGTCGAAGTACTGGCGGCCCACGTAGGACCATTCGGCGCGGGCGTGGGCGGCAAAGAGCCCAAACCGTACCGTGTATTGGAGGATAGCCGAAGACGTCATGTCCGGCGTAAAAACCTGCCGTTTTCCTTTTAAATCTTCCGACGCGCCGTTCTCCGAGAGATCGAGCCGGTCAAAGGTCGCGTGCGTTACACCGAGGCTATAGGTCAGCTGGAGCCCGCGGGCCAGCAACGCCGAAACATCCCCGTCAACACCGCGGCTGGTCATCCTGCCGGCGTTCCGGATGACCGTGACGCCCGCGGGCAGCTCGAGCGTCGGTACCTGGACGTCGTTCATGAGGCAATAGAAAACGGCGGCGTTCACCTCCACCCGGTCCTTGAAATAGCGCCCCTTCGCCCCCAATTCCCAGTTGCTGCTGTATTCCGGTTTGTACGGGTAGAGCGGCGGCTGGGTCGGGTCGCCGCTGATCGCGGTGAGCCCGCCGGTGCGATAGCCGCGGGCGTAACGGGCATAAAGATTGGTGCGTTTGATTTGTTTGCCTATGGCGACCATCGGCGAAAACGCCCCATAGGACGCCGACGCCGATGTGTCCGGTTGCGTCGTAAAACCCGCGCCGCCATCCGGCACGTACTGGCCGGAAACCCGTTCGTAGTCGTGCTCGTAGTCGTAGCGCAAACCGGCGGTTACGCTCCAGCCGTGCGCCAGCGCGCGCGTCGCCTGCCCATACGCGGCCAGCCCCGCGCCATACAGGTTCGACGTATTGACGATGGTATAATTGGTATCCGGCGAGCCCACCAGCGCCGCGTCCCGCCCGAAGTGCGTGCCCTGTTTGTTGGGCACGTCGCGGTAGAAGCCATAGACGCCCGTGGTCCACGTCCAGGGGCCGCCGCCCGTGTTGCCAAGCCGGAGCTCCTCGGACACGTTCCGCACCTTATTCCACGGCTTGCCATAGTTGTTCACGATGGACACCGCGTCCGCCGGGGAAAAGTCGCCGTCGATGGGTTGCCGGTAATAGCGGTTGTTCGAGGCATACGCCGTTTGCGTGCTGAAGGTCAGGCCCCGGCCGGTATATTTTGCCGTGATGGACGCATTTAACGTATTGTCGATCATCAGCGTATTGGCGTCCTGGTCCACGTGGTAGGGCGTCGCCAGCGCCATCTCCGGCGTGGCGTCCAGCGGAAAGGCGCCGTGGTTGCGGTTCTCCAGGTGCTTCAGGTTGGCTTCGACCGACCACCGGGGATTGATCCGCCAGCGCAGCGAATAGTTCCCGCCAAAACGGTGTTGCGCGTCATAGTTAGTGTTGTCGTAGTCGTTGGTATAATAACCGTTGCGGCTTTCGTAGAGTATGGCGGCGGACAAGGACAAGCCTTTCGTAAAAGGCGTCGAGACCCCCGCGGTATAGCGCTGCAAGCCATAGTTGCCAAAGCTGGCTTCCGCGAAACCCCTGGCATACCCCACCGGCGGCCGCGTCACGATATTGATCACCCCGCCCATGGCGTTACGCCCATACAGCGTGCCCTGCGGGCCTTTGAGGACCTCGATCCTGTCGATGTCGAAGAGGTTGGGTATATACGTGTCGAGCGTCATCGCCCCCACCCCGTCGATATACGTGGTCACCGCGGGGTCGTAGCTCGTTGCGCTGGTGATACCGCGGATCGTGATGACATTCCGGCCGTCGCCGGGGCTCGCCGCATACAGGTTCGGCACGAGGGTGCGCAGGTCCTCGGCTTCCCACAGCCGGGCGGCCTCCACGTCGCGGGCGTCCAGCGTGGCAACGCTCAGCGGGAGCTCGCGCGCGTCCTGTTCGCGTTTGTCGGCGGTCACGACGACCTCGCCCAGCTGGATCACGGAGGGCTTCAGGTCGATGTCGGTGGCGGTGGTGATTTGGCTCGCGTAGCCAGGAGCGGTTACATACAATTGATAGCCGCTCCCGGGTAGCGCGAACGTGCCCGCGCTATCCGTAGTTACTTCGATATCGGTATTGAGCACGCGCACGGTGGCGTGGGGAACGGGCTTGGAACCGGAGTGGACGTGGCCGATGGCCTGTAAAAGGACAACGGCGAGAAATGTCGTCAAGGCTTCTTCTTTTGATCCGCCAAAGCTAAGACGTATTGGATGATTTTGTGCAGGTCTTCCTGGTTGATATCGGGATGCGCCGACATGGCCACGTCGCCCCATACGCCGCTGCCGCCCTTCATGACCTTTTGCGTCAGGTAGGATTCCACACCGGTATGGCCCTGGTACTTTTCGGACACCATCTCAAAGGATGGCCCGATCGACTTGGTGGATTCCTGGTGACAGCTTTTGCAGTCGAGGGTCTTGACGAGGGCGCGACCGGTGGCAATGACCGGCGTGCTGGCCACGGAGGCGGTGTCCGCCGCGGCGGCCGCGATGAAGTCTACGTTGGGGTCGTAATCGATCCGGTACAGCCCGGCGTCGGCGTTCTTGGCGAACCACGCGGTGCCGTAGTCCAGCAGGTAAAACCGCCCGTCGGGACCGACTTCGAAATCAATGGTGTTGTGCATCTGGAGGTGCGGCATAAACGGCTCCATTTCCTCCAGGTCGCCGTCCTTATTCAGCGTCACGGCCTTGATCCAGCCCCGGATCCATTCGTAGATAAAGACCTTGCCGTCGTAGTAGTCCGGGTAACGCGTGGATTCGGGAAAGTCTTTGACGTGGTAGACCGGTCCCGCCATCGCCGTCCGCCCGCCGTTGCCGACCTCGGGGAACTCGGGGGAGTTGGCATACGGATACCAGATAAACGCCGGTTGGGCCGGCGGCAAATCCTGTATACCCGTGTTGTTGGGCGACGTGTTCCGGGGATGCGCGGGATCGAAGGCCGTCCCGTGCGTACCGTTGGTATAGTTGTAGGAATGGTAGGCGTAGTTGTGCCCGACAAAGAATGGCCAGCCGAAGTTCCCGGCCTTCCGGGCCTGGTTGACCTCGTCGTACCCGCGGGGTCCGCGCGAATCTAGGCTGTCGCTCCCCGCGTCCGGGCCGACTTCCCCCCAATAGAGCCAGCCGTTGGCCTGGTCCACCGAAATGCGGTAGGGGTTCCGGTCGCCCATCACATAGATCTCGGGGCGCGTCCCCGGCGTACCCGGCGGGAAAAGGTTGCCATCCGGTATGGAATAGGACCCATCCTTGTGGACGCGGATACGCAGGATCTTTCCCCGGAGGTCGTTGGCGTTCCCGGCGGAGCGCTCGGCATCGTACTGTTCGTGCCCGGGGTTTTGGTTGAGCGGCGCAAAACTGTTGCTGACGTATTTCTGGTGCGGCTCGTCGAACGGCGTGGAGTTGTCCCCCGTGGACACGTACATCAGCCCGTCGTGGCTAAAGGCGATCGACCCGCCGGTATGACAACAGATGTCGCGTGTGGTGTGTACCGTGAGGATGACCTTTTCGGTGGCCGGGTCGAGCGTATCGTTTATGAACGTAAACCGCGACAACCGGTTCATCGGGCTGTCCAGCGCGCTGTAGTAGATGTATACCCAGTGGTTCTGGCTGTAGTCCGGGTCCTTGCTCAGCCCGAGCACCCCTTCCTCGACGTTGACGCCCGGTTTGGTGGTATGAAAATAGGCGGCCAGGTACCCCGCCTGTTTGAGCGTGTGCGTTTCGTTTTTGTAGAGCAGGATGTCCCCCCGGCGTTCGACCACCAGGATGTCCAGGTTGGGGAGGATCGTCATCTCGGTAGGCTCGAAGAACTGCCCGAGCGCCAGCGGCACCCGTGTAAAATGCGCTTCCAGCGGCGGGTATTCCGTTTTTGCGCGGCTGTAATCCAGGCTGCCCACGGCGTCGGATACCTGTTTGAGTCCGTGCTTTAGGCCCGCCTCCGTCGCCGTGTCGGTATTGAAAACCCGGTCGCCATAAGTGTGGTCCCCCGCTATCAGCCGTTTGTACCAGGCCCAGTCGTAGTCCATGACGCCGTGGCGGCCAACCCGCAACAGACCGCCCCCCGCTTCCAGGAAGCGCCTCAGCGCCACCCGGCTCATAAACGGCAGGTCGTCCCCATCCAGGTCCAGGAGCGCCACCGCGGTATATCGCTGCAAATTACTGTCGTTGAACTTGGCCGGGTCCGTCGTGGTATCAGCGATGGCGCCTTGTTTGAGGACGCTCAGCAGCACCGTGCTATCGGGATGAGCGCCTTTTTCCGAAAACACCAGGATGCTGGCTTTTCGGTTTTGCTGACAAGCCGCCAGCGTGATAAGGGCAATCGTCAGGAGAAGGTTGTGTCGGGTCATGCGCCAAGTTAGGGAAATTTCTCGCTCAGGATGGCGCAAACGATTGTTCTTATCTTCGTCGCATGATCATCGCTCCCATAGCGGCATCGCCGTCAACTATCGACGCCCTGGCGGACCTCCTCGTCGAAACCGTCGCCGCCGGCGGCTCCGTGAGCTTTATGCACCCGCTGTCCGTCGCGGATGCTACCGCGTTTTGGCGCGCTTCCCTGGCCGAAGCGGACAAGGGCACACGCGTCGTGCTGGGCGCCTGGGACGGACCCTCACTAATCGGCACGCTGACGTTGTTGCTCGACTGCCCGCCCAACCAACCCCACAGGGCCGAGCTCGCCAAGATGATGACGCGGGTCGCGTTTCGCGGCCGGGGCGTGGCGACCCAGCTCCTGCTGGAGGCCGAGCGGATCGCCTTGGACCGCGGCCGCACCGTCATCAACCTCGACACCGCGGAAGACGAGGGCGCCGCCGGTTTCTACGAAAAGATGGGTTACATCCGCGCGGGCGTCATCCCCGACTATGCGCTCAAGCCCCATGGGGGACTTACGGGGACGATTATCTTCTGGAAAAAATTGAGTATGTTTATCATGTGACCTTGCGATTGCTCATGCCGGCGCTCCTATTGGGGGCGGCCGGGCTTACCTGCCGAAACCACAGGGTGGTTATAACGGAGACGCCGGCTTATCATGATAGCCGGGGGTGTATCGAGCTCACGGTCACCGGCAATGGGATGACCGGCCAAACACGATTCATCCCCATCACCGGCAACCTGGACAGCATCCCGTTGGGATCATTCCCCCCCAATACCCGTCAGGTTTGCGTCCGGGGGAGCTGGGTCAATATCCCGGGCGTCTTTACCGACCGGCAGGCGTTGGTCCGGGAGCTGGCGGACGCCTACCCGGAGCTCTTCAAAGCGACCGACGCGGAACTGACCCTGGTGACGCGCGACCGGACGACGATCGTCCGGAACCGGACGACGACAAAGCCATAAGCATACTGTTTTCCAACGGGTTATAAACCGGCACTCCCTTTGTCGCGGGACGCCGTATGTTCCGCAGCTACATCCACATCGCCTGGAGGAACCTGGTCAAGGACCGGATGTCCTCGGTTATCAATATCGGGGGGCTCGCCGTCGGCATGGCGGTGGCCTTCCTGATCGGTCTCTGGATCTATGACGAGACGCAGTTCAACAAGAACTTTGCGAACTATGACCGCATCGCGCAGGTGTATCAGCGTCAGACGGTCAACGGGGAAACCGAGGCCTTCCTGGGGCAGCCGCTCCCACTGGTGAAGGAGCTCCAGACGAACTACCGCAACACGTTCAAATACGTCGTGGTCTCGGGATGGAAGGGGGACAATACCCTCGCGTTTGGCGATAAGCAACTCTCGAAGACCGGCACCTTTATGGGCGAGGACGCCCCCCGCCTGCTTACCCTATCGATGCGGCGGGGTAACTGGGACGGGCTGAAAGACCCGCACTCCATCCTGCTTTCCGCGAGCGCCGCCAAAGTCTTTTTTGGCGACGCCGATCCCCTGGGGCGGACGATCCGTATCGGAAACGCCATGGACGCAACGGTGACGGGTGTGTACGAAAACATGCCCAACAATTCGCAGTTCGCCAACCTGGACTTCATCGGGGCATGGCCGATGTACGCTTTTGGCGCGGACTGGGTGAAGCGGTCCGAAACACAATGGGACAACAACTCGTTTCAAATACTCACGGAACTGGCCGATGGCGTCGGCATGGCCGCGGCTGACAAAGCCATCGTAGACGTAAAGCGCAGGCATGAATCCAGGGAGGATCAAAAATACAATTCCAGGCTTTTCCTGTTGCCTATGAAGGATTGGCACCTTCGCTCCCACTTCGAAGCCGGCGTGCAGACCGGCGGGTTGATAGAATACGTGCGGTTGTTCGCCATCGTGGCGATTTTTGTCCTGTTCCTTGCCTGTATCAATTTCATGAACCTCAGCACCGCGCGGTCGGAAAAACGGGCCAGGGAAGTCGGCATCCGCAAAACGATCGGTTCGCTCAAAAGCCAGCTGGTGGCGCAGTTCTACCTGGAATCATTCTGGACAGTCCTGCACGCTGGCGTGCTGGCCGTGTTGCTGGCCTGGCTCGCACTGCCATGGTTCAATGGCGTTTCGGACAAACAACTGTCGATGCCCTGGGGCAGCCCGTTTTTTTGGCTTATCGGGCTGGGTTTTTGCACCCTTACCGGCTTGATCGCGGGCAGCTATCCTGCCCTGTACCTGTCTTCTTTCCGGCCGATCCGGGTACTCAAGGGGGCCACCCAGGCCGGCCGGGCCGCCTCGCTCCCGAGGAAGGTCCTCGTAGTGCTCCAGTTCAGCATTTCGCTGGCGCTGATCATCGGCACGGTTATCGTCTACGGCCAGATACAACACACCAAGGACAGGCCAAAGGGTTATAACGCCGGGGGCGTCGTCATGGTCCAGATGAAGTCGCCCGATTTTTTCAGCGTAGGTTATGATGTCATGCGCAATGCCATGCTTCGCAGTGGCGCCGTCAGCGAGTTCGCGGAGTCGTCCTCGCCGCTCACGGAAACCTGGCAGGCCAGCGCCGGTTTTAGCTGGCCCGGGAAGCCGCCGGGGTTGACCGGGGATTTTACGACCACCTGGGTCAGCCACGACTACGGTAAGACCATCGGCTGGCAAATCGTCCAGGGACGCGATTTTTCGCGGGGTTATGCCTCAGATTCCACGTCCGTCATTATCAACGAGTCCCTGGCCCGCTTCATGGGGATCACGAACCCCGTCGGGACCAGGCTGACCTGGGGAAGCGGTTCCGACGCCTCGAACTATACGATCGTCGGCGTCGTCCGGAACCTTGTCATCGACGACCCGTACGGGGAGATAAGGGGAGGGATCTATTTCATGAACTACAAGAATTTTAATTGGATGACGATAAAGCTGGACCCCAGGATGGGTACAGCCGCCGCGTTGGAGCGGGTGGCATCCGTTTTCAAACAATACATCCCTTCCGCCCCCTTCGACTATAAGTTCGCGAGCTCGGAATACGCGCACAAATTCGCCGCGGAGGAACGCATCGGCACGCTGTCGGGCTTCTTTGCCGCGCTGGCGATCCTGATCAGCTGCCTCGGGCTCTTTGGGCTGGCGTCTTTCGTGGCGGAACAACGTACCAAGGAAATCGGCATCCGGAAGGTGCTCGGCGCGTCCGTTTTCGCCCTCTGGCGGTTGTTGTCCACGGACTTCGTATGGCTGGTCTGTATCGCGCTGGTGATCGCGACGCCGCTGTCCTGGCTCTTTATGCGTCACTGGCTGGACCACTATGCCTACCGGATGTCGATCGGCTGGTGGATATTCGCGGTCTCAGGCGCGGGCGTGGTGCTCCTCACGGTGGCCACGGTGAGCTTCCAGGC
>NZ_DATJIY010000101.1:0-5208 GCF_035492835.1 Dinghuibacter sp. | reverse complement strand
CCGTCGGGTACGAGGTCGGGCAGTCCTCCGACGTTCGTCACGACCATGGGGCACTCGAAGTGGTAGGCCAGAGGGGTGACTCCGCTTTGCGTAGCGGCTCTATAGGGCTGGACCAGGACATCGGCTGCGCAGAGATAATACTTTACTTCCTCGTCGGGGATGAAGTCGGTCTTCAGGACAAGGCGGTCGCGGATGCCGAGCTGGTCGATGAGGCTTTCGTAGGCCTGGCCGTCCTCGTAGTATTCGCCGGCGATCAGGAAAAGCGCATCCGGCACCATCGGGATCGCCTCCAGCAGCAGGTCGAGGCCCTTGTATTTGCGTATGAAGCCAAAGAAAAGCACGATCGGCACATCCAACGGCAGGCCCAAATGCTTTCGCGCGTCGCGCATGGGGATGGGCTCGCCGAAGTGGTCGTAGAGCGGGTGCTCCACCTTCACCGCGGGCTTTTCGGTGAACAAGCGCAAGTCGTTGTACACCTTATCGCTCATCGCGACAAAGGCGTCGCAGGCGCCGATGAAGTACTTCGTCAGGGGTTTGTCGCCCGCGCGTTTTTCGTGGGGGATGATGTTGTCTGCGATACACACGACCGTTGTGCCTTTTCGGCGCGCGAGCCGCAGGATCGTGCCAAAACACGCACCCATAAAGGGTATCCAGAACTTTATCACGATCAGGTCGGGGCGCTCTTTCCTCAAAGCGCGTCCGACCTTGATCCAGTTAAAAGGGTTGATGGAATTGATCGCCACCGTTATGTCGAGGTCGGGTGGGGCGGAGGAGGTGGAGTACTGCGTTTTGCCCGGGAATAAGAAGCCCGGGTATTGCAGGGAAAACGTATAGATCTTTGCTTGATCCCCTTCTTTTATAAATTCCCTTACCAGGCGCTCGTTGTAGGCAGCCAGGCCTCCCCGTAAAGGGTAGGCCGTGCCGATCATAATGACTTTTTTCCCCATATATTCAAAAATATAGTATATTGAAGGCTGGAAATCCGTATTCTGTTATGAAAAAACGCTACCTCGCCGGCCTCCTGGGGGCTTCCGCCCTGATTTTCTATTGCTTCAAACCCGCGCCATTGGCGTACATGCCGCCATCCGTGACCGTTAGCTCGTTCGTTACTGACTCGTCTGTCGTGCTCCACGGCTCCGCGATCTCCCAACGGGGTATCTCCTTTGTGCTCTGGTCGCAGGTCTCCGGCCCCCGCGTCCGTATCGCCGACTCCGCCGCGGCCGTTACCTCGGTCTCCGGCGCCGCCCCCGGTACATACGTCTTTGAGCTCTTCGCCACCGACGAAGCCGGCGCCACGAGCAGCGCGTACGACACCGTCACGGTGCGTTACAACCCTTCCTTCTTTTCGATGAGGTAAAAATTGCGGTCGGCCGCGTTCCGGGTGATCAGCTCTCCCAAAAAGCCGGCCAGGAATAGCTGTACACCCACTACGATCGAGATCAGGCCGATGTAGAAAATGGGACGGTCGGTCATGTTCACCTTGGCAAAGACGATCTTCATCACGCCCAGGTAGATCCAGATGCAAAGACCGATGAAGGAGATGACGCTGCCCCAAAACCCGAAAAAGTGCATTGGCCGTTTCCCGAAACGCCCCACGAACATCACCGAAGCCAGGTCCAGGAAGCCGTTGACAAAACGCTCGAAACCGAATTTGGAGACGCCGTATTTCCGTTTTTGGTGGACCACCACCTTCTCGCCGATCTTCCGGAAGCCGGCCCACTTAGCCAGGACCGGTATCTGCCGGTGCATCTCCCCGTATATCTCGATGGATTTGACGACCTTTTGCTTATAGGATTTCAACCCGCAGTTGAAGTCGTGGAGCTTGATGCCCGTCATCTTGCTCGTCACGCCGTTGAACAGCCTGGAGGGAAGGTTCTTGGTAAAGGCGTTGTCATAGCGCACCTTTTTCCACCCGCTCACCATATCGTAGCCGTCCCGTTCTATCATATTGTACAACTCCGGTATCTCGTCCGGGCTGTCCTGGAGATCCGCGTCCATCGTGATCACCACCTTGCCCTGCGCCGCGCGGAAACCCTCGTTGAGCGCCGCCGATTTCCCGTAGTTGCGTTGGAATTTGATCCCTTTTATGTGCCCGTTGTTCCGGTGCAGGCTTTCGATCACCGCCCAGGATTCATCCGTGCTCCCGTCGTCCACCAGGATCACCTCGTACGTATAGCCGTTTTCCTGCATGACGCGCTCGATCCAGGCGCACAATTCCGGCAGGGATTCCTCTTCGTTGAATAAGGGGACAACTATGGAAATATTCATGGGAAGCGAAGATAGGGTTTTATTGCTTTTCGGGTTCGGCCGCGGGCGCGTCCGGACTTTGCGGCGTCGCCGGTTTCGCCGTCGCGCCCAAGTCGGCCACGGCCGCCCGCAGGTCCGCTGCCGGCGCCACCTTCTTCTGTATCGCGACCGCGATCAGCATCGACTTTACGAAGTCAAACAAGAGGCTTTGCCCAAACCCCAGCAACAACTGCAGGAACGTCAGCGGCCCGCTGGGATGCGCCAGCTCCTTGGCAAGACTGTCCTTCGCCTGGTCGACCGGTGCGCCGACCCGCTCCGACTGCGTGATCAGCCGGTTTAGCGAATCGACCGTCACCAGGTGGTTAAACCCCTTTTGTAAAAAATTGTAAATCAAAATGTTGAAAAAACCATACCCCACCTCGTAGAGGAGGTATGCCAGGAACGCGTACTGCAATGCAGACTTGAAGCTTAGAGGCCCTTTGCGCATGATCAACCCCGCCCCGATCAGGATCAGGAAAACCAACGTCTCCCACCCGAACTTCATCCAGGGCAGGAACGATACATAGGTATCCACCCCCTGCCGCCAGGTAACCAGCGAAACCGCCCCGTACACAATAGTGAAAAACACCCCCAGGACTACTCCCAAGGTATTGAGGGTCAGCCGCATCGGTTAGAGCAAATTGAGTTGATCGTGAAGAATCGTGCCCTTTACCCGGCCCTTGAGCTGTTTGCCGGTAAAGGGGGAGTTGCGGGATTTGGACTTGATATCGCTTTCCTTGAATTCGTAAGTCTCGCCCGGGACGAACAGCGTCAGGTTCGCCGGCGCGTGCTCCTTGAGCTCCGCTTTTTCCAGGTGGAAAACCTCCCGCGGCTTGATCGAAGCCATCTCCACCCAGCGCCCGAGGCTGATATCGCCTTCGAGCAGCGACCAGACCACACCAAAGGCGCTCTCCAGACCGATCGCCCCGTTTTTGGCGTATTCGAACTCGCAAACCTTGTGGTCCCAATCCTGTGGCAGGTGATGGGAAGTGATGATATCGATCTTGCCGTCGATCACCGCCTGCCGCAAAGCCATCATCGTTTTCCGATCGCGCAGCGGCGGGTTCACCTTCAGGTTCGTATCGTAGCCTTCGAGGTCTTCGTCGCAGAAATACAGATGGTGCGGCGTGACCGAGCACGTGGCGTTTTTTTGCGCGTGTATGGCCTCGATGCTTTTTTCCGATGTAACCCCCGTGAAGTGTATGGACGATTGCGTATACTCCAATAACTTGAGGTCCCGGTCCACCATCACCTCTTCCGCCAGCACCGACTTCCCCGGCAACCCCATCCGTGTCGACACGATCCCTTCGTGCATCAATCCATGCGTCCCGATCGTCGTATCGTCCGGCACCTGGATCACCGTCCCGTCGATACCCTTTACATATTGCAACGCTTTTAAGAGGAGGCCCGCGGACTGAAGCGGCTTCCATCCATCCCCAAACGCCTTCGCGCCGCTCGCGTGCATATCATACATCTCCGCCAGCTCTTTGCCTTCTATATTCCGGCTCACCGCGCCGATCGGGTGCACCCTGGCCTTGAGGTCTTTCGATGACTTCGCGATATACTCGACCTGTCCCTTATTCTGCACCGCGGGATCCGTGTTCGGCACGGCCAGCACCTCGGTAAATCCACCCGCCGCCGCCGCGTCCGTCCCCGTTTTCAGCGTTTCCTTACGTTCTCCGCCGGGGTCGTGGAATTGCACGAAGATATCCACCCATCCGGGGGAGACATGCAAACCTTCGGTCTTGATTTCAGTTATTTCAGGCGCCGTTTTAGCCGCCGTTTCAGCCTCCCGGAGCTGGAGGCCCTTGCCGATTTTGGCAATCTTCCCATCCTCGACAAAAATATCAACCACCTGCCCATTATATGGGGACCGCGGGTCCACCACCATCGCTTCCCGAATGATCACCCTCATGCTAGTCGATCTAAAAATTTGGTTGCGCTAAGATAGATAATTTTGTGATTTCGAATAAAAACTTACCTTTGCAACCCACTTAAACGTCGGATCGGGACGTAGCGCAGTCCGGTAGCGTACTTGCATGGGGTGCAAGTGGTCGCTGGTTCGAATCCAGTCGTCCCGACTTGGCAGGACAAAGATGGAATCTCTCCACTTTGTCCTGTTTCTTTTTCGGCCAGTTCCTTATCCAGCGTGTATATTAGCCGAACGGCTTCATTGATTCTGGTGGTTCGAAGTTGGTCGCCGTCAAAAGTGAGTTTTTCCGGGTAGACCGAACCAATGACTTTCCGTTTTTCTTCGCTGTCGCCGGTTTCGTAAATCTCACTCAGGTGGAATAGGTTGTCTAAGCCCTTCTTTAGGATTACATCAAAATTATCGGGTTGATTTACCAGGGCGTTCAGCTTCGCTTGTTGCCGGTTTAATCGTTCTTCGTATTCGGCTTTCATGGCTCGGTAGTCGGCCGGGTCGATCTGATCGGATAAGAGCAGATCGCGGGCTTTGGACAACTTGCCTTCCAGGTCCTTTACTTGTTCGGTCAGTTGCTTCCTGTCGTCGCTGCTTCTGCCTGTTTGCTGATGGTAGGTTTTGTAAAGGAAAGATTTTAAAATCGGTTGCCACCGCGGATTAGGCGTGTATTTCTTTAGTTCCTCCTTCAGCAAATCGTTCACGTGGTCCGCCCGGAACCGATACGCACAGCCGCCGAAGCAATGGTAATACGCATAGTATTTATCCCTTCCCCTGGAGGCGCTTCCGCTCAATACCTTGCCACAAACCGGGCATAGCAGGAAGCCCCTGAGCGGCAATGATAACGCCGCCACCGTCTTTAGCCGATACTTCCTTCTCCTGCCGTCTAGTATGTCTTGCACCTCGTAAAACAGGCCTTCCGATATAATGGGTTCGTGTTGGCCTTTTACAAACTGGCTTTCCTCGTCCTTGTGCTTCGGGATAAATATCTTCCCGCAGTA
>NZ_DATJIY010000100.1:0-32278 GCF_035492835.1 Dinghuibacter sp. | reverse complement strand
GGCCGTGAGGCGCCAATGGAGCCGCGAGGCCCGACTCAGGCGCGTCCGTTTGTGGCTGGTCTTTTTTATGGTCGCGCTCGTCTTGAGCGGGCTGACCGCGTTTCCGTTGGAAAGCGAATTGCGCGTGCTGGCGGGTTACTGGCCGGGGTCGGTTTGGATCAACCGGGTGTATGGGGCCCTCAGGGACGTCAATGCCCGGTATCCCTTCCTGGCTTATGGGTATGACTGGCTGGCCTTTGCGCACCTGGTCATCGCGGTGGCGTTTATCGGGCCGTTGCGTGACCCGGTGCGGAATATATGGGTGATCGGGTTTGGGATGATCGCGTGCGTGATGATCTTCCCGCTGGCGTTTATCGCGGGGGCGGTGCGCGGAATACCGGTCTGGTGGCGCGCGATCGATTGCGCATTCGGTGTGGCGGGGGTCGTGCCGCTGGCGATTTGTTACAGGGAGGTGCGTACCTTGTAGGCATGAGCCAAAATAGACGCGAATTTATCCGGGGCGCCGCGCTGGTCGGGGCGGGGATGCTGGCGGGACGGATTCCCGTACTGGCCGGGGACGGGCCGGTACCGGTGAAAAAACTTGACCCCGCGTGGGTGCGCTCGCTCTACATGCGGGGGGCGGCGACGACCTATCTCCAGAGCCGGGACGAGCTTCCCTTCATCGGCATGCCGGTGGGCGGGATCAACTGCGGGACGGTGTATCTCGGCGGGGATGGGCGGTTGTGGCTGTGGGACGTCTTTAACGACAACCAGGAAGGGATCGAGCCCAAGGAGATCGTTTGGAGCCCGGACGGAAAGACCCAGCAAAAGGTGCGGTCGAGGGACGGGGCGTGTTATGTGCAGCCCTCCAGGGATATCCGGCCGCTGGAGCAGGGTTTTGCGGTGATGCTGGAATGGGATGGGAAACAGGCGATACGGAAGCTCGAAGCGGGCGCGTGGGCGGAGATTGCATTCGAGGCCACCTACCCTATCGCCACCGTGCGGTATACCGACCCGGCGTTGCCGGTGGACATAGTTTTGCGGGCGCATACGCCTTTTATACCGCTGGACGCGGAGAGCTCGGGACTGCCTGCGACGATGATGCATGTCGAGGTGCACAATAAGACCGGTGCGCCCGTCGACGTGACGTTGCTGGGGTGGCTCGAAAACAAGGTGGGGATACGCGCGGAGGCGGCGGCGCACGCGGGGACCGCGACAGCGTTGGAACGCGTCAACCGGGCCGTGCGGGGGGATGGCTTCGCGGCGGTCTGGTCGGGTGCGGAGGGGCTCGGGCAACGGCCGGATGCGGGCACCTTCGGGCTCGCGGCGACGGGGACGCGGGCACGGGCGAATGCGAAGGCGACGATAGGGATGACGCTGACGGCGGCGCATTTTACCCTGGAAGACGAACACGGGGAGCAACGCGCCCACGAGGCCCGGGCCGCTTTGGACACGCCCCTGATTGGCGCGGTGACCGACCGCCGGCGGCTCGATGCGCATGGACGCGCGGAGATGCACTTCGTTATTGCGTGGCACTTCCCCAACCTTGTCATCAAGGGCGTCGAAGAGGGGCATGGCCGGTTTTATGCGGAAAAATTCAGCGACGCGGGCGCGGTGGTGGAGCACATCGTGGAGCGGTTCGACGAGCTCCATACGACAAGCCGCGCGTGGCAGGAGACCTGGTACGACTCCACCCTACCCTGGTGGTTCCTGGAACGGACCGTGCAGAATATATCGACGCTGGCGACGACGACGTGCCATCGTTTTGCCAACGGCCGATTCTGGGCGTGGGAAGGCGTGGGGTCCTGCCCCGGGAACTGTACCCACGTCTGGCATTATGCGCAGGCGCCGGCGCGGCTTTTCCCGTCGCTGGAGCGGGACACCCGCGGGCGCGTCGACCTGGGGCTGGCGCAGCAGGCCGACGGCGGGATATGGTTCCGGGCGGAGATGGACAAGCGGCCCGCCATCGACGGACAGGCGGGGACCGTCCTGCGGTTTTACCGGGAGCACCGGATGACGGAGGACGGGGCGTTCCTCAACGCGCACTGGCCGGGTATTAAAAGGGCGGTAGCGTTCCTGGTCGCGCAGGACCGGAACGGCGACGGCATGGAGGACACGCCGATGGAAAATACGCTCGACGCCGTTTGGAAGGGCGAAATAGCCTGGATCGTGGGGCTGTGTATCGCGGCGGTGGACGCGGGGCGGCGCATGGCGGAAGAGGCCGGCGACACGGAATTCGCGGCGGCGTGCGCCGCTTATGTCGACAAGGGGCGCGCGAACATGGAACGGCAGCTCTTCAACGGCGAATACTTCATCCACCGGCCCGATGCCGTCGAAGGCCGCAAGTCGCTGGGATCGTACGATACCTGTCACATCGACCAGGTCCTCGGACAGGCGTGGGCCTTCCAGGTGGGTCTGGGGCGGGTGCTGGACCGGGACAAGACGCTCAGCGCGCTGAAGGCGCTCTGGAAATACAACTTCACGACCGACGTCGGACCGTATATAGCGACCCATACCGGCGGCAGGCCGTATGCCCTTGCCGGCGAAGGCGGGGTGATCATGAACACGAACCCCCGTAACGAGCCAAAACCGTACGGGGACGATGTCACCTGGCAGGCGGGTTATTTCAACGAATGCATGACGGGTTTCGAGCACCAGGTCGCGGCGCACATGATGGCGGAAGGCATGACCGACGAGGCGCTTGTCATCACGCGCGCCATCCATGACCGTTATCACGCGGCCAGACGCAACCCGTTCAACGAGATCGAGTGCAGCGACCACTACGCCCGCGCGATGGCGTCCTACGGGACTTTCCTCACGGCTTGCGGGTTCGAGTACCATGGGCCGAAGGGCTACCTGAAGTTCGCGCCCCGTCTCTCACCCGACCATTTCAAGGCGCCGTTTACCGCGGCGGCGGGCTGGGGGAGCTATAGCCAGCAGCGGAGCGCAAACCGTTTTACGGCGACGGTGCATCTACGGTATGGACACCTGACGCTCCGTGAGCTGGGCGTCGAGACCGGGCCGGCATTGGGGGCTGCGAAAGGGGCCATGAATGGCGCTGCGAAAGGGCCCATAAACGGCGCTGCGCATGGGCACGTATCCGGGCCCGTCCGGGCATCGCTCCGGGGGAAGCCGGTCGGTTGCCGTACCGCGGGGGGCTCGGTGCTGTTTGACGAGGCCCTGCGGATCGAAGCGGGGGAGGCGCTGACGGTCGTCATAGGGTAACCACGACGCGAACCCCCGGGGGCGGGTCGCCCGCGGTGGACAGGTCGGCCAGGGCGATGGTCGTGGTGGCGACTTGTAATTGGCCGCTGGCGGCGAGGTCGAAGGCTTCGGGGAGGATGTCGGCGAATAGGCGCTGCACCTGCGCTTTGGACCAGGCGCCGAGACCCGAACCGGTCAGCTGGAGGTCGGTGCTGCGGAGGGTAGCGGCGGACAGCGCGATTTTGTCGCCGGTGACGCTGCCGATGGAAACGTATCGCCGGCGTTTGGTAAAACGGCCGTCGCCGGTCAGGGCGGTCAGGATCGCTTCGGCGGTGGGGCCCCAGAGGTAGTCGAGGACGATGTCGGGGTCGGCGGTTTTGGCGCGGGAGGCGAAAGCGGGGTCGGTCGTTTGCAGGAATTCATCGGCGTCTTTCAGGGTTCGCGGGGTGCGGCCAGCGGCGATCACCTGGGCGGCGCCATAGTGTTTGGCCAGCTGGACGGCGACGCGGCCGGTAAAGCCGGTGGCACCGTTGACGAGGACGACATCGCCGGGTTGGATGCCGGCCTTGCAAAGCAGCGCCATGGCGGAACCGATGACGGCGTTGGGGAGCGCGGCGGCGGTGGCGTCGTCGAGGGCGTCGGGGATGGGAACGATCCGGTCGGGGTCGATGTCGGCCCGGGGCGCCAGGGTGCCGCTGCCGAGGCCAAAGACGCGGCGGCCGTCGTCGAGCCGGAAGACGCCGTCGCTGCCCAGGGGCTGTGCGACGCTGTTGGAATAATGCAAGCCGGCGGCCCGGCTCCGGTCGAAGTGCTTGAGCGCAACGGCGAGCGTGGTGACGTTCATTTGTTTTTTGGGCAAAGCTATCGAGGCTTACCGCGGCGTGACGATAACATATGTTATCATCTGTATCTTTGCGGGGCAGCCATGCTAAAAACAACCGCTTTATTCCTGCTGACTCTATGTATACAGAGCGACTGGACGCTTCAGGAGCAACAGTCGGGTATCTCCATCTATACGCGCACCTTTCCGGACTCCAAGTTCAAGGCGATACGGGTAAAATGCCGGGTCAACGCCCCGCTGTCGCGGCTGGTGGCGGTTATCCTGGACATCGGTACGGCGCCGCAATGGGTATACGCCACCAAATCGGCTACCCTGCTCAAGCAAGTCTCGTCCTCCGAGCTATATTATCATTCCGTTATCGGTTTGCCGTGGCCCATCAGCGACCGGGACTTCATCTCTCACCTGACCGTCACCCAGGACCCGCAGACGCTGGTGGTGACCGTCAACGGTCCGACGATCCCCACGTACCTGCCGCCGCGGCCCGGTGTCGTCCGGGTGGCTTCCGGGGAGGGCACGTGGGTGCTCACGCCCGTCGCCGGCGGGGTGGCGATCGATTATACCTTGAAGACGGATCCGGGGGGGAGCCTCCCGGCGTGGCTGGTGAACCTATTCGTAACGAAGGGGCCGCTCCAAACGTTCGAGGCGTTGAAGCGGCAGCTGCAGCACACGCAGCCCGGGGCCGACTTTATAAAGGATCGTTAGCGAAAATGCGTCTTCCCCCTGGCGAGCTTGCTTTTGATACGGCTGAGGTGGACCGTGCTCACCCCCAGGTAAGATGCGATGTAATGCTGCGGGACGCGCTGTACGATGTGCGGGCGCTCGGCCAGGAGGCGCTGGTAGCGTTCCTCCGGGGTGTCGCGGATAAACGACAGGAATTCGTTCATGTAGTGCGCCTGTCGGAGGGCCGACATCCTGAGCAGGAGCGCCGGCTCCGTGGACAGGTCGTCGATGAGCGCCAGCACGTGGCGCCTGGGGAGCAGGTATACCGTGGATGGCTCGATGGTCTCGATGCTGAACAGACCGGGTGTCTCGCCCACGAAGCTTTCGAAGGAGGTGAGCCCCTCGTTTTCAAAGAAAAACTGGACCGTTTTTTCGAGCCCGTCCTTGATAAAGAAGGCGCGGACGCAGCCCTTTTCGATAAAGATGTAGTGCTGGGCGGTTTTCCCCTCTTCCAGCAGGGTCGTTTTTGCGGGGACCTCGAGGCGTTGCTGGAAAGGGAGGTATTTGTCCCAGTAGGGGTTGAGCTGGGGGAAGGTATGGCGGAAGTGGAAGAACAAGACCTTTAAGTTACGGAAAAACGTAATATTGCTGGTATGATAGCACCGTTTCCTTTATATGTGGACGAGATCGGCCCGGACGGGGTGAAAGCGACGGTGTCCAACAGGCTCACGGTGGCGTATAACGTCAGAACGATGACCCTGGACATGCCCGCCACCAACCTGGGGCGGATCATTACCGCGACCGCCGGGTTGACGGTTTTCCCGATCGGGCGTTTCGTTTGTCTGGTGATGAAGGGCGGCTCGGGTATGATCCTGCTCGACCTCGCAGGCGATGACGGGCTCGCCGAAAGGATGGCGGAAAAGCTCGGGCCCGGGTTCCAGGACAAATTCATGGCGGCATACGACAACGTCGTCAGCCACCCGGAAAAGCACGGCAGGTTCCGGTGGGTAGTGGGCGGACCGCCCACGTCATTTTCGCACGGCACCGGTATCGGGTAGGGTTTTGCTCTCCGCTACGATCGCGGCGTTGACCGCGCGTACGCGGTCCGTCTGCATCTTTTCGACCGCGCGGTCGTACGTCAGCAGACCGTTGACCTCGTGCTCCACGTCGGTGGTCTGGGTATAGATAGCGACGCTCAGCCCGCGGTATTTCATCAGCTGTTCCACTTCCTCCATCAGGAGTACGTACCGGTCCGTCAGGGCGGCAGGGGTCGGTTCGTAGGCATAGGCGTTGTTTTCCACGGGCCACATGTGCCCGCGGACGAACAGGCCGACGCCGCCGAATTCGCCGAGGGAAGCCGCGCGCCGGTGATCGGGGACAGAGGCGTGGTACGGACCCACGTAGATATGGGTGTCGACGAAGTCGCCGTTGCCCGGGTCGCCGTACGCCTTTTGGTAGGTGGGGTTGTTGTTGAAACCGGAATTGCCGTTGACCAGGCGGGAGGGATCGTAGGCTTTGACCCAGTCGGTGATTTCGCGGACATCGAAGGCGCCCCAGTTTTCGTTAAAGGGTACCCAAGCGATGATCGACGGTGAATTGTAATGTTCGTCGATGACGGCCTTGAGCTCCTTGCGGTAGGTCTCGCGGACGGTGGCGGTGTCCTCGTCCTGGTACCAGATGGCGGGCATGTCCTGCCAAATGAACAGCCCCAGCTTGTCCGCCCAGTAGTAGAAGCGCTGCGGCTCGGTTTTCATGTGTTTGCGGATGAGGTTGAAACCCGCTTTTTTGGCGAACCGCAGGTCGGAAGCCAGCGCCTCGTCGGTGGGCGCGGTCTCGACGCCGTCGGGCCAGTATCCCTGGTCGAGCAGCCCCAGCTGCATCACGAAACGTCCGTTCAGCAGGGGGCGGATGACGCCGTCGAGCTTGCCGAGGCGGATGTCGCGCATACCGAAGTAGCTGTCGACGGCGTCGGTGACGCGACCGGCGGCGTCGGTCAAGGTCAGGTGGAGGGTATAGAGAAAGGGCGTGTCGGGGGACCAGAGGCGGGGGTGGGCGATCGGGAGATCGAGATCGATCGCGCCGGTGGCCTTCGCGACGACCTGCTCCCCGTCGAGGGCGACGGCGGTTATGGCGCCACCCACGGCATCGACGGTTATTTTCAGGCGGTGGCCGGTGACGTCGGGCGTAAGCCGGATGCTTTTTATATAGTCTTCCGCGACGGGCTCGAGCCAAACGGTTTGCCAGATGCCGGAGGTGAAGGTGTAGTCGCCGCGGGGACCGTTTTTGCCGGAAGGCGTACGACCGTCGTTGGGATCGTGGGCTGCGACGACGAGCGTGTCGGCGCCGGGATGCAGGTAGGGCGTGATGTCGACCGTGAAGCCGTCATAGCCGCCGGCGTGGCTGCCGGCTTTTTTTCCGTTGACGAAAACGGTGGCCTCGTGATCGACGGCGCCGAAGTGGAGCAGGACGTTCTTCCCACGCCAGGTCGCCGGCAGGCGGACGACCTTCCGGTACCACATGTTGATTTCCTGTTTGCGGTGGATGCCGGACAGCGTGGACTCCGGACAAAAGGGGACACGGATCTTTTCGGGGGCCGCCGTGAACGTGGCGGGGGCGTCGGGGTGGAGCGCGCCGGGCGCCTGCGGGCCGCCCTGGTAGTCCCAGGGGCCGTTCAGGCAGAGCCATTGGGTGCGGCGGAGCTGGGGGCGGGGGTATTCGGAGAGGGGGATCGCGGCCTGTTGCGCGACGGCGGTCCAACGCGTGGGTAAGGGGTTCGTTTGAGCGGTGACGGCCCGGGGGACGAGCGCGGCGGCGATCAGCCAGAACTTCCACCAGGGCTTTTTGGCCGGTTCCGCGCCCTTGTTGAAGTGCTCGATGGCGGCCAGGGTGTAGGCGTGGAGACCGGCTTCGGCGCCGTCGTGGACGCGTTTGACGAGGCGTTGGCCCGGGCGCATAGACCAGCCGTTTTCTCCGGTCAACAGGAAATTCACGTACCAGTTGTCGTCCTTGGGGTCGAAGGTGAGGCGCGCGTTCTTGGTTTGGCGGATGACGACCTCGGCGACGTACCCGGCCATACCGAAGAGGATAATGCCTTGTTGTTGGGCAAAGGAGCCTTCGGGATTTTTGACCTGGCCGTTCTCGAAGGCGTCGTCGAGTACCTGGTCGAGGAGCTCGACGCTCTTCACGGAGAAATCGAGGTCGATGTCCGCCTTGGCGAAAGAGTCGCGGAGATAGGATACGGCGTTCTGGAGTTCTTCGTGTTGGCTCATCCGGGCGTTTTACCCGCCAACTTACTAAAAAATATGGTCGCCGCCGGCAAAACACCGGTTACCGACGTTCGGGCGGTCTTCACCGATTATCCATTGGCCCCGGGGAGGGGCGCGGCTAGTTTTGCGGCATGATACACCCGATCTCCTCTTCCCTCAGAAATTCCCGGCTGGCCGTCGAAGCGGTGGGGCTGGTGAAGTACTTCGGTGAAAACAAAGCCGTGGACGGCGTGACCCTCAACATAGAAGCCGGGCGCATCTATGGCGTGCTCGGACCCAACGGCGCCGGCAAGACCACCACCATCAGCATGTTGTCCACGCTGCTCCGGCCCGACGCCGGGCATGCCTCGATTTTTGGCTACGACACCGTACGCGAAGCCCATATCGTCCGCCAGCTCATCGGGCTGACGGGGCAGTATGCGTCGGTGGACGAAAAACTGTCGGCCACCGAAAACCTGTTCCTCTTTTCCCGCCTGCTGGGTCTGAGCCGGGCGGAGGCCAAAAAGAAGTCTGCCGGGCTGCTCGAGTCCTTTGGCCTCACCGAAGCCGCGAAACGCCCGCTGTCGAAGTTCTCCGGGGGTATGCGCCGGCGGCTCGACCTGGCGGCCAGCCTCATCGCCCAACCGCCGTTGATCTTCCTCGACGAGCCGACCACGGGGCTCGACCCCCGGACGCGGCTCCAGATGTGGGACACGATCCGTCAGCTGGTCGGTTCGGGGTCCACGGTGCTCCTCACCACGCAATACCTGGACGAAGCGGATCAGCTGGCGGACCGTATCGCGGTGATCGATACCGGTCGCGTGATCGCGGAAGGCACGCCCGCCGAGCTAAAGGCCTCCGTCGGCGTCGCAGCGCTGGAGCTGCAGCTGCGCTCCGCCGCACAGGCGCAGACGGCCAGCGAGACCATCCGGCACATGCTCCGCGTGGAGTGCCACGTATCCCCGGAAGGCAGGATCACGGCCCCGCTCGCCGACCCGGGGCTCATCACCGACGTCCTGCTGGCGCTCCGGAACCACCACATCGACCTGCTGGAAGTGAGCGTCAAGTCGCCGACGCTCGACGAAGTATTTATGGCCATCACCGGAAAAGAAAAACAAAAAGTGTATGCTTAGCAAAAGACCGACCGCCGCACAAACCGTCCAACAGTCGCTGACCATGGCCTACCGCGGCCTGCTGAAGGTCCGGTACACGCCGGAACAGCTGGTGGACGTGACCGTTCAGCCGATATTGTTCACGCTCATGTTTACGTACCTCTTTGGCGGAGCCATTTCAGGGAACGTACAGAATTACCTGCCGATCATCATCCCCGGTATCCTGGCCCAATCGATCCTCACCGGCGCGATCACCATCGGGGTGCAGCTGCGCGAAGACATGGACAAGGGCGTCTTCGACCGGTTCCGGTCACTGCCCATCGCGCGTATCGCGCCGCTGGCGGGGGCGCTGCTGGCCGACACCATCCGGTACGCGCTCGTTACCATCCTGACGTTTACGATGGGGTATATCATGGGTTACAGGCCCGTGGCGGGCCTGGGCGGCGTCGCCGTCGTGAGCGCGCTGGTGATCTGCTTTGCCTGGTGCGTCAGCTGGATCTTCGCGCTGGCCGGGGTGATCGGGCGTTCCGCCGCGTCGGTGCAGGGCATATCGATGATGATCCTTTTCCCGCTCACCTTCCTGTCGAACGCCTTCGTGCCGGTGAATACGCTGCCGTCGGGGCTCCGGTGGTTCGTACAATACAACCCGGTGTCGCACCTCGTTACCGCCATACGGGAGCTGCTCAATCAAAAGGTGATCGGGACGGATTTCTGGCTGACCATCGTGGGAGGAGCCGTCATCCTGCTCGTGTTCATACCGCTGACGGTGAGGACATATATGCGGAAGGCGTGATTCGTGTCGCGCCGACACGATAGCGGAGCCGTTTGGGTTGGTCCTGTGGGATTGATTTTCCTCGACATCAATATGCCCGGAATGTCCGGGTTCGATTTCCTCGATGAATACCGGCACCTGCCGGAGAATATCCGCAAGAAGTGCATCATCATGATGCTCACGACTTCCATGGATTCGGAAGATAAGAAACGGGCGGAGGGGAACCAGTTCGTGGCGAAGTTCCTGAATAAGCCGCTGGACAGGGAGAAATTGTTGGCGTGCGTGTAAGGACGCGTCTCACCCGTGCGGAAAATAGCCTATATTAGGCGTATGCGTAAACTGTTGTTTGCCGCGTGCGCCTATCTTGTTTGCGGCCACGCGTTTGCCCAGGTCGTTCCGGGTTCCGGGCTGGTCGGCCGGTGGGATATCCAGGTTAAGGAAGGCGCGCGTACGGCCCCTTCCTGGCTGGAGGTCGAGGTCTCGGGGGTTAAGACCCTGGTGGGCCGGTTTTGCAGCACGGGAGGGAGTGCGCGGCCGGTCTCCGAGGTGCTGTTCGATAGCGGTCATTTTCATTTTTCCATACCACCCCAGTGGGAGGGTGGCGGCAACCCGTTGACGGTGCAGGGCGTCTTGCGCGACGGGAGCATCGAGGGCACGGTGACCGACCCGTCGGGGCAGTCGTATGCTTTCACGGGTGTGAGGGCGCCTTTGCTGGCGCGGCACGATGCCCCTCATTGGGGGAAACCGGTGCGGCTCTTCAACGGCGTGGACCTGACCGGCTGGGAGCAGACCGGCTCCGCGCACCAGTGGGTCGTACAAGACGGCGTCCTGGTCAGCCCGCACGCCGGCTCGAACCTCGTGTCCTCCCGAAAGTTTACCGATTTCAAGCTGCACGTGGAGTTCAAATACACCCGCGACGGTAACAGCGGCGTCTATCTCCGGGGACGGTATGAAGTACAGATCGAGGACAGTCCGCCCACGGCGCATCCGACCAGCCATTTGTTTGGCGGGGTGTATGGTTTGCTGACGCCCAGCGACATGATGGCCAAGGGACCGGACCGGTGGCAGAGCTACGACATCACGCTCGTGGGGCGGATGGTGACGGTCGTGGCTAACGGGAAGACGATCATCTGCAACCAGGAGATTCCCGGGATCACCGGCGGGGCGCTCGACAGCGACGAAGGGGCGCCGGGGCCGGTTTACTTCCAGGGGGACCACGAGGCGATACAGTTCAGGAATGTAGTGATTACGCCGGTGGAGTAGCTTTTGCAGCGTGTTGGGCCGCGGCGCTTGCGGCGCTTATGGGCGCGCGTACCAGTACGTGGTGCCGCCGACGTCCACCGTTCCGCCTTTCCAGCTGAGCATTTCCAGGTCGAAAGAGAAGGCCCTTGTAAAGGGGATCGCGTCGAGGTCGAGTACGCGGGTGAATGTATTTTCCCCTTTCGACGACGGGTCATCCGCCCGCGGGGCGTTGGCGAAGGGCGTCTGGTATAGCTTTACCGGCGCCCAGGAGGTGTTGTAATAGTCTTCCAGGCCGGTGCCGAATTCGGAAGGGAATTTCTCGCCATCGACATACGCTTTGGCGTCGCCCTCGCCGTACCAGGCGTCCATATGGTTGTCCACAGCTAGGGTGTTGCCCATGTAGACGCCTTCGCCTTTTATGGTGGCGAAGTTCCAGTCGAGGGCGGTTTGCGTGGTGTCGTCCCATTTCCGGTCGTACACGTTGGGGTCGTATTTGAAGAGGGCGTGGAAGTACATGCTGCGGTCGTCCCAGCGCCAGGGCATGAGGGATGCTTCGCCCGCTATGGCGATGCTGCTTGCGGAGCGGTTGGTGAACGTGACGACCGCGCTCTTGGCGTAAGGCATGACCCAGCGGCTGGTCAGCGTATCACCCTTCAGCGTCCGGTACCACCCGTCGATGGGCCTGCCGCCTTCGCCGCTGCCGATGAAGTCGCCCAGGGGGCAATTGACCGTGGTGTTTCCGTCGAAGCGGATGGTGAGCCAGACGGAGCGCCAGGCGGCGGGGGGCGCGGGGGCGGCGTAACCATCGGTTGTGGGGGACGAGATGCGGGCGGTGAGGGTGCGGATCGCGTGCGGGCCCGGCGGCATCGGGAAGCGGATCGAATCGCCGGGACGGACCAGGCCGCGTGCGGTTGCCGTTGCGGCCCGGGGCTGGTTTGGATGCCATAATCGATACTCGGCGGCGGCGATCGCGGAACGGTACTTTTTCAGGAGTTGCGGCTGGAAGGTCTCCACTGCCGTGCCGGCGGGGTAGGTGCGGTAGTTGACCTGGTAATAGTGACCATCGCGCCGGGCGTCCTTGTATTCCCAGGTCACCTTGCAATGGCGCTGGTAGGGCAAGGGCAGGTACAGCGTGTTGCCGCCGTTGTGATCGGGGGTGTAGCTGGAGTGCGGGTTCAATAGCGCGGGGCCCGGCGGCAGACCGGCCTGCATCAGGTCGAAGGCGGGGGCGATGATCGCCGGGGTGTCGGCATTATCGAAATAGATACGGAGGGTTCCGGGCTTTTCGGCGGTGGTGAGCCAAAAGCGAACGATGGCGCCGGGGCCGTCGGCGTCGAGCATGACGTGCTCGGTGTGGCCGTGGTGGGTCTCCGTGCGGATAAACTGGTCGAAGTCGGCGTTGGCAAACCAGCCGGGCTGCGCCGGCGACACCGAGCGGCGGTCGTAGCTGCTGGATTGTCGGAGGGTATACGCGGGTAGCGGATAACGGGCGACCGTGACGAAGGAGGTCATGTCGCGCAGGAGGGAGCGGAGCGTGACCGGTTGCGCGGCGGCGGCGCACGGCAGCAGCGCGGTGAGCAACAGCCTCAGCGCTCGAGATTCCATAGCCGCAATTTATCCACGATCGCATGGCCTTCGGCGGACAGCGACAGGGCGGTCGCGTCAGCGTCCGGGTACACCATCGTCGAGATCACCTGTTCCCCGTCGCCGCCGAAGACTTCCAGGGAAGAGCGGTCGAAGAGGACGCGGAGGCGGACCTTGCCGTTGTGCGACTCGAGGGGCGCGCGGAGCACCTGGTTCCCCAGGGGCTTGTTGTCTTTTTCGGAGGCGGTGCAGTCGACGAACATTTCACGCCTGGCGACGTCGTAGCCGACGCGGACCTTTTTGTCGCCGTCGATATAGACCGGGCGCGCGCCGGGGGACATAAACCGGGCGTAGGCCAGGTCGATATAGGCGGTGGTCGCCTTCGTGAGGTCGAGCGTGACGTCGAGCCAGTAAGCGTTGCCGGTGAGGTGGGCTTTCTGGTCCAGGAATATCGGCGTCTTTAGCGCGCCATGGTAGTCATAGCGGCGGCCGCGCGAGATTTTGTCCAGGGAGTCCGCGATCACCGCCGTGGGGTTCTGCATCAGCCGGAGTCCCGCGGGCGTCGCGCGCAGCGTCAGGTCGCGGGGGATGGACATCTGCCCCTTCCAGGGATAGGTCTCGGGTTTGCCGTTCTGGAGCCAGCCTTCCATGATCATCCGGTGACCGGGGGCGTCGCGCCAGGAGATGGCGGCGTAAAACGCGTCACCCTGGTCGACGGTGAGCAATGGCGGCGTCGGATCGTCGGGGGTAAAGGTCGTGCCGTCGAAGTCGCCGACGAAATATTGCATCATCGGGCCGTGGCCGCCGCCGCAGGAGACGAATACTACCCATTTTGTTTTCCCATCGCCGGTTTTGAGGGGCAGCATCGACGGGCACTCCCAGCCGTTGACCGCGGCGCCGGCGGGACCGAAGTCGCTGAGGCGCGTCCACGTCTTCAGGTCGGGTGAGCCGTAGAAGCGAACCTGGTGCTCGTTGACCATCGCGACGGTCATGACCCAGCGGCCGGCCTTGTCGCACCAGAAAACATTCGGGTCGCGGAAGTCGTGCATGTGCAGGTCGATGACCGGGTTACCGGGGTACATCGTATAGCGCAGACCGCCGTCGGTCGAATACGCGATGAACTGCGATTCCTTGTGTTGCTTGGGCTGGTCGGCGGTGAAGACGGCGACGAGCGCGCCCGCGCCGAATCCGCTGGTATTGTCCTTGTCGAGCACCGCGCATCCGGAAAAGATGTCGGTGGTCGTATCGGGGGCGACCACTTGCGGAATGGCGACAGGCAGGTCCTTCCAGTGGACCAGGTCGGTGCTCACCGCGTGTCCCCAGCTCATGTGACCCCACTTGTTCCCGAAGGGGTTGTGCTGGTAATAGAGGTTATACCGACCATCCAGGAAAATGAGCCCGTTGGGGTCGTTCGTCCAGTTCTTTGGGGGGCTGAAATGGTACTGCGGCCGCCACTGGGGGGTGGGGGTCGATGCCCCCTGCCCCATAGCGGTTATCGAAAACAATCCAACTGCCAGTGTCGATAATGTGCGCTTCATATCCATCGTTTTTACCAGCCGGGGTTTTGCTTGTATAGTCCCTTGCTGTAGTTGATCTGGTTTTGCGGGATCGGCAGGTACTCGTCCCGGTTCTTGGTGAAGTGGGCGCTGCCGAGGTGCGGCGTCCGCCCCTTCTCCGTGGCAAAGTACGTATTTATGACGTCCGCGGCGACGCCCCAGCGGACCAGGTCGAAGAAATGGTAGCCCTCCATCGCGAACTCCAGCCGCCGTTCAAAACGCAACGCCTTGCGCGCGTAGTCCTGCGTCCAGGTACAGTTGACGCCGGGTTGGTAGGTGGTCATGCCGTAGTTCGAGGTGGCGCTCCCGTCCGGTTGGGTGAGCAGTGCGGTGCTCGCGGCCGCCCGCGTACGGACCTGGTTGATCAGCGGCAGGGCGAGGTCCTGCTGGCCCATCTCGATCAGCGCCTCGGCCTTCATCAGCAGGACGTCGGCGTAGCGGATGACCTGCCAGTTCTTGGAGCTGGACATAAAGGGGGGGTATTTCACAAAGGTCGGATCGTTGTACGCGACGACCTCCTTGAGGCTCATAAAGCCGTTGTACGTGGCCGGGTCGCGGCAGTAAGCCGATTGGAAGATCAGGTTATGCTGGTACTTGTACGGGTGACCGGGGATCGCCACGGTGTGGTCCAGCCGCGGGTCGAAGGTGCTGGTCTTGAAGTCGCCCGCGCCCGCGACGTTGCTCCCGTTATAGGTATCCAGGAGCGGCAGCCCGTCGGAGCCCGTCTGGAAGGCGTTGACCAGGTCGTAGCTGGGCTGGTGGAACCCGCAGCAGCCATATTCGGCGTCCATTGGGTAGTCCAGTCCCGCGCCGGCGTCCACGCGGCCCTCGGGGGTCTGGTCGGCCTTGGAGAACTGGATGGCGAAGACAGACTCCGGGCCGTTGTCAAATTGAGACAGGAAATTGTCCGCGAAGTCGGCGAACAGCGAATACTGGCCGGAGTTGATCACGCTGTCGCACAGCGTATTCACCTGGGCCAGGAGCGTCTGGTTGGTTCCGGTGACGTTGTTGTTGTCGTCCTGGGTATACGCCTGGTACAGGAGCGTTTTGGCCAAATAGGCCTGCGCGGCGCCCTTGGTGACCCGGCCTGCCTGCGTTTGGGTGACGGGGAGGTTGTCCGCCGCAAAACGGAAGTCGTCCGCGATCTTGGACCACAGCTCGTCGCTGGAGAAGCTCCGGTTGGAAATGGTGTCGTACTCGGGTTTGGGGATGGTCTCGTCGATCCAGGGTATATGGTTGAAGAGCACCTTTAGGATAAAGTAGAAATGGGCGCGCAGGAACCGGACCTCCGCCAGGCGTTGGGTCTGCTGCGGATAGGCGGAGGGGTCCATCGCTTCGATCAGCTGTAAAGCGGTGTTGCACCGCGCCACGCCGATATACAAGCGGTACCAGGTACCGTCCGATTCGCCGATGTCGACGCGGTTGGAAGAGAACTGCTCGTAGGCGTCGACGTCGGGCTGGTCGCCCGTGCCGGCGCCGCCCTTGTACGCGTCGCCGCCGCGGACCGAGCCGTAGGCCCACATGGTGGTGTACGGGGTGCTCCAGTGGTCGTTGCCCAAAGCGGAATACGCCGCGATGACCATCGCGTCGGTATTTTCGGGCGTCTGAAGGCTCCCGGTGAAAACGGAGCCCTGCGGCTCCTTGTCGAGCTGCTTGGTGCAGGCCGTCGCGAGGAAAAGTAAGGCTATGGATAACTTTTTCATATAGCTCGTTTAAAAAGTGAGGTTTACCCCCAGGGTGGCGATCAGGGGAATCGGGTATGCGGAGCCGGGGATTTCGGGATCGGGACCGGTAAAGGATTTGCTTTTGAACCGGAGCAGGTTGGCGGCCTGGACGTATATCCGCGCCTTGTAGAATTTATACCGGCTGAGGGCGTTCTTCAGGTTGTAACCCAGCTCCACGTTCCGCAGCTTGAGGTAGCTGCCGGATTCGAGGTAGTACGTGGAGGAGCGGCCTTCGTTGTTGTTATTGGTCATCGTCAGCGCGGGGATATTCGAGCCCGGGTTCTCCGGCGTCCACGCGCTCAACACGCGGGAGCCCCAGTTGGAGCCCGGCGCCTGCGACGTAAAGTCGGTCAGGTATTTGAAGCCGTTGGAGACAAGACCGCCCTTTACGCCCTGGAAGAAGAACGCGAAGTCGAAGTCCTTGAACCTGATGGTCGTGTTCAGACCGTAGGTGAAGTCGGGGTCGGCCTTGCCGATGTACTCCTGGTCGTTGTTGTCGACGACGCCGTCGTTGTTGAGGTCGGCGTAGCGGATGCGGCCCAGGCCCTTACCCGGCTGGGTGGCGGAGTTGTTGACCTCGTCCTCGGTTTTGAAAATCCCCTGGGCGACCCAGCCGAAATAGGTGTTGGGGGAATGACCGATGATCGTGTAGGTGGTGCCGTTACCGGGATAACCGATGATGGCGTCGTTGGGCAGGTAGGTTATTTTAAGGGCGTTGTGGGCGATGTTGCCGCTCACGGTCAGCGTCAGGTCGCGGCTCAGCGACTTGGTGTAGCTGAGGCTGAGCTCGATCCCCTTGTTCTCCAGCGACGCGCCGTTGATCCATTCGTTCCCGCCCTCGCCGAGGACGCCGAGGTAGGGCGGATTGAGCAGGATGTTCGTCGTCTTTTTGACATAGGCATCGGCCGCACCGGTCAGCGCATTGTTAAAGAGGCCGAAGTCGATCCCGACGTTGGTTTGGGTGGTGGTTTCCCACTTTAGGTCGGGGTTGCCCGTCTGGGTCGAGGTAAAACCCGAGGGTAAAGTGCCGGTACCGGCGCCGTTGATGTCGTAGGCGCTCCCGGCGCTTTGACCCCAGGTCAGGTCCGTGGCGTAGATCGACTGGTAAAGGGAATAGGTGGCATAGGCGGGAATGCTTTGGTTCCCCGTCTGGCCCCAGCTGGCGCGCAGCTTCAGGTCGCTCAGGACCTTGGCGGTGCCGAGCATGAACTTTTCCTGGCTGATCCGCCAGCCCAGGGAGGCTGCCGGGAAGTAGGCGTACCGGTTGTTGCTCCCGAACTTGCTGGAGCCGTCCCGCCGGAGGGTGGCGGAGAGGAGGTATTTGTCCTGGTAGGAATAGTTGGCTTTGCCAAAGTAGGACAACAGCGCATCGGCTTCGCCGCCGCCGTTGACGAGGATATTCGAGGTCCCTTCGGACAGATAGGCATAGTTGATGTCGGCGAGCGCCAGGCCCTGCGCGCTGCCGTTGAAGTTCTGGTTATGGTTGTCGATGTACTCCTGGCCCGCCAGCAGGTTGAGGCTATGCTGGTGAAAACGGACGTCGTACGTCAGCAGGTTCTGCCAGGTCAGCGATCCCTGGTAATCGAAGCTGGTCCCCACCTGCGTGATCGTGCTGGAGAGGAAACCGGATTGGTACGGTTTCAACAGCGACCGGTAGTAGTCGCCGGCGTAGTCCACGTCGAAGGCGGTCTTGAAACGCAACCCCGGCAGGAGCTCCAGCTGTGCATAGGTGCTGCTGAGGACGCGGGCGAAATTGTTGTTGTTCTGGTCGTTGTCATAGATCAAACGGACCGGGTTGTGCCGGTCGTCCATACCGGCCACGGGACCGCCCCAGCCACCATCCACGGTGTGGACGGGGATAACGGGGTTCTCGATGATCGACAGCGACACGATGTCCCCGATCGGGAGCTGCGCGTCCTTGAAATAGCTCCCCGTCAGGTCTTCGCCGACCTTGAGCCGGCCGTTAAAAAAGTTATAGTCGAGGTTGGCCCGGACCGTTACCTTCTGGCTCCGGGTCTTTTTGATGATCCCCTGGTCGTCGCGGTAGCTGACCGAAAGGAAGGACGTACCGTTCGCCGTCCCGTTGGACAGCGACAGGTTATACTGTTGCAGGATCGACGGGTGGGACACCTCGTTAAACCAGTTCGTGTTGGACGCCTTCATGGTGTGGGCGGCGTCGATGTATTCCGGGATGTTGATCTTGTTGAGGACGGGGTTGGTATAGTCGTGGTTCCAGTCGTAGGTAAAGATGCCGTTGGTCACGGATGGGTCGTACGGGTTGCTCACATTGGGGCCGAACCGGTCGTCGTTGACGACCGCCTGCCAGTAGGCCTTGGCGTGTTGTTCGGTGTTGAGGACGTGAATTTTGGTGGTGTACAGCTGGAGCGACGTGGAGGCGTCGAAGTCGATGTGCTTGACGCCGTTCTTGCCGGACTTGGTCGTGACGATGACGACGCCGGCGGCCGCGCGCGACCCGTAGATCGTCGCCGCGGAGGCGTCCTTGAGCACCTGGATGGACTCCACGTCGTCCTGGTTGATTTCCTGGAGGCCACGCTGGGTGGGGATACCGTCGATGATGTAGAGCGGGTCGCTGCTGATGTTGAGGGTGGTCTGGCCGCGCATCCGCACGGTAACGGCGCCGTTGAGTGAGCCGTCGCTGGTTACGGTCATACCGGGCACGCGTCCCTGCAACGCCTTGACGGGGTTGCCGTCGGGGATGTTCTGGATCTCCGACATCTTGACGACGGAGACCGCGCCGGTGAGGTCCTTTTTCTTTTCGGCGGTATAACCGGTGATGACGACCTCGTTCATGTTACCCGCCTGTGCCTTGAGCTGGACGGAGTAGACGGTTTTGTTCCCCACGAGGATCTCCATCGGCTGGTCGCCGACAAAGGAAATCTTTAGCGTCTGGCCCTTGACGGCCTCGATCGAAAACCGGCCCTGGTCGTCGGTGGTGACGGTGGTCTTGGTACCGTTCACCTGGACGGTGGCGCCGGCCAGCGGTTTGCCGTCCTCGTCCGTGACGGTACCCGTCACGGGGCGGCTTTGTGCGTGGATGTTGGGAAGCAGCAGGATAAGGCATCCCAGCATAAACAGTAGTTTTTTCATAATCAAGCGAATGTTAGATAGTGATGTTGAAATGTGTCGAATTCAGGGTATTCATAGGGGGCGCAGGCCCCTTTTTTGGTGGCGATATAGGCGCCCATGGCGACGGCCTTGCCGATCGATTCCTGTGGGCTTTGTTGTCCGTGTCTTGCGGCTATGAACGCGGCCAGCAGGGCGTCGCCGCTGCCGATGGTGTCGACGACGGTCACGGGTGCGCCTTTGGCTTCGAACAGCTCGCCGTCGCGATAGTATATCGCGCCGTCGGCGCCGCGGGTGAGGACGATTTCGCGGAGGCCGAAAGCCTCGGATAAGAAAGTGAGTGCGGGCGCGCCGCCGAACATCGCGCAGATCGTGTCCAGCTCGTGCTCGTTGAGCTTGGCGATGTGGGCCTTTTGCAACAGCTGCGCGATCCGCTGCGGGTCGATAAAGGGCGGCCGCAGGTTGATATCGCAGATGTTGATCGCGCCGGCGTCGAGCCAGCGGTCCAGTGTGGCCGCGGAGACCGCGTTACGGGAGGAGAGGCTGCCGTATATCAAATAGGTCGGACGTGCTTCCTCGTAGGCGATATAGTCCCAGGCGGCGGGGGCGCAGATGTCGTAGGTCGCGTCCATCTTTTCGTTGAACCGCGCGATGACCTGGCCGGTCGGGTATTGCGCATCGGTCTGGACGAGGGCCGCCAGGTCGCCCAGCAGCGTTTTGAGCTGGTCGCCCCAGGCGTCCTCCCCTACCCGGCTGACCACGACGGTGGGGATGCCCGCCTTTTGCAGGTGGTAGGCCACGTTCATGGGCGCGCCGCCGGGTTGGGGCCCGTCGGGGAGCTGGTCCCAGAGGACTTCACCAAAGCAGTATGCGATCGGTTGCGTCATATCGTTAATGCATGACCAGGTTTACTTCGATTTGTTCCAGCGACTTGCCCTTGGTCTCGGGCATCAACCACCAGACGAACAACAGCTGCAGGACCATCATCACGGCAAAAAAACCGAAGGTCACGGCGCCGCCCAGCCGCTCGGCCAGGTAGGGGAAACAAAACGCGATGACGGCGGCCATGATCCAGTGGGTCGAGCTGCCCAGCGTCTGTCCCTTGGCCCGGACGGCATTGGGGAATATCTCGGAGATAAATACCCAGATGACCGCTCCCTGGGAAAAGGCGAAGAAGGCGATAAAGGCCATGATGTACAACGGGATGGCGTAGCTGTCCAGCTTGCCGGAGTAAAAGGTCGACGCGACAAGGACCAGCGATACGACCAGCCCGACGGAGCCCACGAGCATCAGGGTGCGCCGTCCGACACGGTCCATGATATTGATGGCCAGCAGCGTGAACACAAAATTCACGGTGCCGATACCCACGGTGGACAACAGCGATGCGTGGGCGCCCAGACCGGCCATCGCGAAGATGCGGGGGGCATAATAGATAATGGCGTTGATCCCGGAGACCTGGTTGAAGAAGGCGAAGAGGATGGCCAGCACGATGGGGGTGCGGTTGGACGACTTGAAAAGCCTTGCGTCGGTCTTGCCGTTGGCGGAGGAGCTCATGATCGCCTCCATCTCGGTTTTGTAGGTCGTGGGGTTGACGGTTTGCAGGATAGCCGCGGCCTTTTCATGTTCACCCCGGTGGATCAGCCACCGCGGGCTCTCGGGTATAAACCGGATGAGGACGAGGTACAAGAGGGAAGGGAACGCCTGTACCCCGAGCATCCAACGCCAGGAGGCATCGCCGAACTGGCTGATGAGGTAGTTGGAGAGATAGGAGATCAGGATACCGAGGACGACGTTGAACTGGAAAAGACCGACCAGGCGGCCCCGGCGATCGGCGGGCGACACCTCGGAGATATAGATGGGCGCGGTGACGGAAGAGACCCCAACCCCCAGGCCGCCCAGGAGGCGTAGCAGGAGAAAAAGGATCCAGTTTTGCGCCAGCGAAGTACCGATCGAGGATAATAAATAGGCGATGGCGACAAAGTAGAGGGTGTTTTTACGGCCAAACCGGTCGGAGGGCGCGGAGCCCAGCATGGCGCCGATAACGGTCCCGATCAGGGCAATGGATACCGTCAGGCCGTGCTCGAAAACCGATAGATGCCAAAACTGCTGGATGGATTGTTCGGCCCCGGAGATAACGGCCGTGTCAAAACCAAATAAGAATCCGCCCAGTGCGACGACCCATGACCATAGGACAACCTTGTTCTTTCTCATATAGCAAGCTTTCTGGTATAACCGGCGCAATCTAGGGCGCGGGGCGGCGGGGGGCAATCGAAGACTCGTCAAAATCCTCTAAATTCACACACCCCTGTGAGACAATAAATTAGAGGGTAGGGTCTTTGTTTTTGTTACGTGATTCTTCGATCCTGTAACGACTGGCGGCGGCGGCCGTTAGTTCGGTCGCGTTTTTCTCCCTACCTTCCGAATGTCTATGAGGCTTGCTATACTTGCTACGTGTCTGGCGACCGTTTTTTTGGCAGGGTGTACCCCTTCCAACGATCAACCGGCGCACACCATCTATTTTTCGCAATGCGTCGGTTCGGACCTTTGGCGGCGACAGATGCTGGCCGAAATGAAAATGGAATTGAGCTTCCATCCCAACGTCGATTTCGTCTATACCGACGCGGAGAACGACAGCCGCCTCCAGGCCGGCCAGATCGCCCGGATGCTCCGGGAGCGCAAGATCGACGTGCTGATCGTCTCCCCCAACGAGGCCAAACCGCTGACACCCGTCGTGGAGGAGGCCTATAATAATGGAATCCCCGTCATCCTGATCGACCGCAAGACGGCTTCCGACCAATACTCCACCTTTATCGGGACCGATAACTATGTGATCGGCCGGATGGCCGCCCGGTATCTGGGGGAGTCGGCGCATGGGCCCCTGTCGGTGGTAGAGGTGCTCGGCCTGGCAGGGTCGTCCCCCGCGATCGAGCGGGAAAGGGGTTTTAAGGATGGGCTGGCCGCCTTTCCCAACATCCATATCCAAAGGACGGTCCATGGCAACTGGCTGACCGGCACCGCGGAGGACAGCCTGCTGGCGATCCGGGGTTCCCTGTCGACGGTCGATGCGGTGTTTGCGCAAAACGACAACATGGGTTTTGGCGCGCGTACCGTCCTGAACCAGGTGTGCCCGGGCCGGCGCGTCCGGGTCATCGGCGTGGACGCATTGCCCGGACAGGGGGGCGGCATGGAGATGATCGGCAAAAAGGTCCTCGACGCGAGCCTCGTCTATCCCACCTTTGGGAAAGAGGCCATCATCACGGCCTGCCGGATGCTCGACCATGAAACGGTGCCCAAGGTGAGCATGCTCCAGTCCCTCGTCGTGGACTCCGGGAACGTCCAGGTGATGAATATGCAGTACAACAAGATCATCGGGCAACAGGACCTCATCGAAAGACAACAACAGCTGATGGACCAGCAGCGCTCCATTTACCGGAGCCAGCAGACCGTCCTGAACGTCATCATCCTGTCGCTCGTCCTGGCGGTGTTGTTTGGCGGATTGGCTTTTGTATCGCTGAGGCAAAACATCAAGATCAACCGGCGGCTGAAAGCCCAGAAGGGCGAGATCGAGGAGCAGCGCAACCAGCTCGTGGACATGTCCGCCCGCGCGGAAGCCGCCACCGAAGCGCGGTTGAACTTCTTCACCAACGTGTCGCACGAGCTGCGGACGCCGCTGACGCTCATCCTGTCGCCCGTCTCGGACATCATCGACTCGGAGCGGCTGTCCGCGGCCGGCAGGCAAAACATACAGCTGATCCAGCAGAACACCCACCGGCTGATGAAGATCGTCAACCAGCTGATCGACTACCGGAAGATCGAGATCGACAAGCAAACCATCAAGGCCACCCGGAACAACCTCGTGGAATACGTGCTCGATATCGTCAACAGCTTTACCAGCCACGCCCGCCGCAACGGCATCCACCTCCATTTCCAGGCGGCGGAGCGCGACATTCCCCTCTGGTTCGATACGCAGCTGCTGGATAAGGTTTTTTTCAACCTCATCTCCAACGCCATCAAGTTCGGGCGCGAGGACGGAGCGGTTTTCGTGCGGGTGGATATCCTCGATGGCCGGGCCGTAGTGCGCGTGACCGACAACGGTATTGGGATGACCGAAGAAGAAGCCTCGCGCGCCTTCGACCTCTTCTACCAGGCGGACCACGCGCCCATGGCGGGGTCGGGGATCGGGCTTTCGCTGTCGAAGGAGATCGTGCGGTTGCACCATGGGTCTATCACCGTGGACAGCGTCAAGTGGAAGGGAACCACCTTTACCGTGGCGCTGCCCATGGGGGATGAGCACCTATCCGCCTTTGAAAAGGGCTCGCCCGTTCCCCGCAACGTACAGGAGCTGGCGGTCTACCAGGGCGATCTGGAGCCCGTATCGTCGCCGGCGTCGGATTTTTCCTTCGAGGCGCCCAAGGAGATGACTTTATTGTTGATCGAGGACAACGAGGAATTGCTGCAGTATCTCAGGGACCGGTTTTCCCCGTCCTTCGACGTCTGTATCGCCCGCAACGGGAACGACGGGCTGACGCAGGCATACGAGCTGATCCCCGACGTGATCGTCTCCGACGTCATGCTCCCCGGCCAATCGGGCAAAACGATCGCGTCGACGCTGAAATCGGACTTCAGGACGTCGCACATCCCGATCATTTTACTGACCGCCCAGACGAGCGTCGAGCAACAGATTTCCGGGCTGGACGCCATGGCGGACCTCTATATCACCAAACCCTTCCAGTTCGAATACCTGGCGGCCGCGGTCCAGAACCTGATCCGCAACCGGTCGTTACTGAAGAAGCATTTCGCCGCCGACGTACCGCAAGGGTCGATATCCAACCGGCTGGACAAAAAATTCGTGAACGACCTGACGGGGATCGTCGAGCAGCACCTGTCGGACGACCAGTTCGGCATCGACGACATTTGCCGGCTGATCGGCATCTCGAAGATGCAGCTGTACCGCAAGGCCAAAGCCCTGTTGGGCACCAGCGTGTCGGAATATATCCTGACGCGCCGTATCAAGGAGGCGCAGGCGCTGCTGGCGGCCGGGGAGCTCTCCGTTGCGGAGGTCACCTACAAGGTGGGGTTTTCGAACCCGAATTACTTTTCGACGGTGTTCAAGGGGAAGTGCGGGGTGTCGCCGACGGATTATAAGAGGACGCACGCGGGGCGCTAGACGCCAATCTTTTCCGGGTTGTCCCGGATAAATCCCTGTGCTTGCAGGAAGTCCTTTTTGATGCTGCGGGTGAGGTGATCGATCCAGGCGGGCGTTTGTTCATGCCTTACGTGCGCGAATAACGCCAACGCATAGCCCCATTGCATTTGGGTCAGGTAGCCTTTTTTGCGCCAGCCGTGGGAAGTGGCGGTCTTGATGATCTGGAAGGCCGCGTTGGCATTGAAGACGCCGAGGCCGAAGACGACGGTGGTCAGGTCGGTCAGGTGCTCGTCGGTTTTGTCCATCCGCTCTTCACCGAGCAATTTGATGTGGGCGATTTCGTGGGCCAGGGTGGCGACCATGCTTTCCGGTTGGGTCAGGAGCGACCGGTTGAGCCATATTTCGTATTGCCCCTCCACTGTTTGGCCGCCGTAATGTCCCAGGGCATATTTACCGCCCTCCAGGAAAACCTCGTCACCAAAGAAGCTTCCGGCGTCCAGTTTTCTCTTTTCGTCCTCAAAGAACTGTACCTGTATGCTGTCCGGATCGACCTCCATTTGTCCGGCAACGATGCGCATCGTTTTGTTGGCGCTCTGGTCTGAACGGTCGTATTGTATGGGAAAATCGGTATGGTGAGGGATCAGCACGCGCCTGTCCGATCCAAAGAATCCAAGGAGCAGCTTGATGGCACTTTCAAGCCAGCGACGGTCGATTTCGTTGACGGGACACCCCTTGAGCCAGGTGTTGTCGATGGCGAGACTTCTTTCTTCCCGGGTGAGACCGGTGGTAAGCCATGCGGCAGAGGCGCGCAATGTCGTCCTCGTTGACGTGGCCCTTCCCGAGGCATCGGGGGCACGAGACCGTAGTTCGTTTTCGGTGAAAGAGGCGCATGGAATCCGAAAATTACGTTAATATCATTCGATTCTGACGGATACCTAGAACTTCTATGTATATTTATTTTATGAAGGACGGTAACAAGGAACTGGTAGCCGTTTCCCTTACGCCGATGATACTGATGATCCTTAGGCAGGGCAAAAGCTATGGCTACGAAATTATCCAGCAACTCAAGGAGAAAAGCGGCGGGAAACTGGAGGTGGCCGAGGGTACGTTATACCCCGTACTGAAAAAAATGGAGGAGAAGGGCTGGATCACCGCGGCGTGGTCGACCGCGGACAACGGCCGGGAACGGCGGTACTACACGCTTACCAAAAAGGGAGGCGAGAACCTGGAGACACAGGTGGCGCAGTGGAATTCATTTCATCAAATCATACAACGATTATGGAACCCCGGCATTTCGATCTTCAGCGGTCTGTTATGATGTACATCCAGGCCATCCGTCAAAAAGGCGGCCTGGGCGATTCCGACGCCGCCGAGCTGGAGTCACACCTCGCCGATGCGGTGGAGGACCTCCGGAACAGCGGTTTGTCGGAAGAAGAAGCGTTTCTCGTCGCTACACGCCGGTTAGGTCAAACGGACGAGCTGTCGTTGGAATATCAAAAAGTCAACCCGGTACTGGTGACGGAGCGGATATGGGCATATATGCTGCTCGGTTTCAGCCTGCTCACTTCGCTGCAATGGTTGTACACCGGGGGAAGCCAGCTGGTGATGCAGTATGCCGCGCACCATCCTGGTCAACTGTTTTTATGCATCGCCTTCAATTTGCTGGTGTGCGCATTCGTCTGGTCCGTTTTGATTTGGGGGAGGCGGTTCTCGGCCTGGCTCCAACGGACTACGGAGCGCCGGCCATGGCTGACCATATTGCTATCCCTCGGCCCGGTGGCCATTATGTTCCGCGGACCGATGGTACGCGTACCCGGTTCCAGCTACGAAATCCTCTATGCCAACGGGTTTTTCCTGTTTACACACTACCTGGGTATCGTCAGCATGGCCGTAGTATTGCTGCTCTCGGTCTTCAGCATCTCGTTTCCGGGCCGGCTGACTTTTCGCGGGCTTTTCAGCCGTCTTACGGCGCCGTATATCGTTCTCTTTGGTTTTGTCATTGAAATAGTGGCGGCCATGACCCGCGTATGGGGGGACATCCCGACGGCTTCGGTTTTGTTCGGGTGCGTATATGCGACCGGGGCATTCTGTGTCGCCTGCTACCCGGGGCGCGGGCAATTGCTGCGCGCATTACTCCTGTACGCCCTTTCCGGTCTGGTTGCCGAAACCTGGGCAGGGACGTTGGCGGACCAGGCACGGGGGCATACGCATTATACCGTCTATTTCGTTCTGGCAATCGTGGTAGGGACCGTCATGGGTACCGTTGCGGCGCGAGCGACCGGCAGGTTCAGGGAGGTCGCGGCCGCATAAAAAAATAGTCGTATCTTTTTAACATGACTACCAGACGCTCCTTTGTCAAGAACGCGGCCCTTGCGGGCGCCTCCGTTTATATCGTGCCCCGGCATGTGCTGGGCCGCGGATACGTCGCCCCCAGCGACAAGCTGGTCATCGCCGGTATCGGGGCCGGGGGGAAGGGTGGAGACGACATCAACCAGTTCTACGCCTCCGGCAAAGCGGAGATCGGGTTTATCTGCGACGTCGACGAGCGGCAGGCGGTGGAGAACCGGAAGAAGTTTCCGAAAGCACTTTTCTACAAAGATTTCCGGGAGATGCTGGAGCGTTCCGGCAAATCCATCGACGCCGTATCCGTGGGCATCCCGGATCACCAGCACGCGGTGGCGGCCATGGCGGCGATGAAGATGGGGAAACACGTATACGTACAAAAACCGCTCACCCACGATATCTACGAAGCGCGTATGCTCACCCAGGCGGCGCACCAATACAAGGTGGTGACGCAGATGGGGAACCAGGGCGCCTCCGGGGACGGCGTCCGGCAGCTGGTCGACTGGTACAAGGCGGGGATCGTCGGGGACATACACACGATCTACTGTTTCACCGACCGCCCCATCTGGCCGCAAGGCATCGTCCGTCCAGCGACGGCCTCCCCCATCCCCGCCGGATTGGACTACGACCTCTGGCTGGGCACGGCGCCCGACAAACCGTACTTCGACGGGCAGCTGCCCTTCAACTGGCGCGGCTGGTGGGATTATGGCACGGGCGCCCTGGGTGATATGGCGTGCCATATCATGGCGCCCGCGTTCGCGATCCTCGGTCTGGGGTACCCCGTGTCCGCGGAATGCAGCGTAGCGACACCGTATGTGCAAAACTGGGGAGAAGGATACTTCCCCGACAGCTGCCCCATAGCCTCGCACATCACGCTTACGTTCAAAAACCCCGACGTCACCCTGCACTGGATGGACGGCGGCATACAGCCGACGCGACCCACCGAGCTCCTGCCGAACGAGGTGCTGGGCGACGGGGGTAACGGCGCCATCTTCTACGGGACAAAGGGGAATATGATGTGCGCCACCTATGGGAAAAATCCTTCTTTGTTACCGACGTCCCGATCGCACGAGGTGACCGTGCCGCAAACCGTGGCGCGGGTGCCGGGCGGGGATGAAGGGCACTATAAGGCCTGGGTGGAAGCGGCGATCGCCGGTTACGGGATCGCCCAGGCAAAGGCGCTTAGCTCGAACTTCGATATTGCCGGGCCGCTCACCGAGAGCGTGCTCATGGGGAATTTGGCGATACGGAGCTTCGGGCTGCGGAAAAAGGCGGCGTCCGGGGACGGGTTCGATTACCCGGGGAGGCACATTAAATTGTTGTGGGATGGGGCCTCCATGAAGGTGACGAATTTCGACGAGGCGAATGAGTTTGTTAGGAGGGGGTATAGGGGGAGTTGGACGCTGTAGCTTTACTTTCAATGAATTGTATTAGAACACCCCAATCAATTTCCAGGTTTTTAAGTAGTGGCAAAAAAAGAAGGCTGCACTCGTAGTTCCCCCGCTGGTAAACACCGGTCACCCCTTTTTGGACCCCCACGGACGGATAAACCAGCGCACTCGTCTGAGTGTCGTTATAGATATTGTACACCAGCATCTGCTTCAGGTCGTCGTCGTCCGGTCGGTTGTCCTTCATGACCTTCCATTTCGTGTCTAGTACCATGACCGGTCGTCCCGCCTGGTGTATGACGATGTCAGGGCGGATGATACGCATGTATTGACCTTCGGGCTTCCAAAAGTCACGCCGAACCTGTTCGGTTACAAGATACCGCGGGCTTAATATCTTCCGTAGCCCCGTAAACACATAACGTTCCCACAAACGGTTCATGTTAAACATCAGGGCAAGTACGTTATCGTTGCCCCGGCGGATATCGGGATGATAGTTCAGGAGCAGCATCCTGGCTATTTTCATGGCCTGCCGGTACCTTTCCGTCTTTCGGTCGTAACGCAACCGGTCAAAGGTCGAATGCTTTACGGGCACGGTCCTGCAGTCGGGAAAATCCAACAAAAGCGCCTTTGCCGCGCCGGCGCCGACAACACCGCCGATTCGGGTGATCACCTGGAGCGTTTGGCGGAGTAGCCCGTTAAAGACGTTGTCCCGGTCCAAGACGCCATAGCGAACATAGAACCTTTCAGCATGGATCAGGTTGTGTTGTATATTCTTGCAAAACGACAACCGGCCTTTCAAAGCGGGCTGGTTTCCTTCTTTCTCGCTGTATTTCTTTACGAGTCCGTCGTGCAAAAGGCTTTGCGCTTCGTGCAGGAACATGTCCACGTACAGATCCAATATCGAATGACGGTGGATGGACAACGGGGCGAAACCGCTGTAGCGGATGTCGGCGATTCCGGAGGTCCGCAGCATGGTGGTCAGTAAATGCTGCCACATCGCTTCATTGCCGGGAACACCATCTATCTTCGGTAGTACTTCGATGGTCAATCCCCCGATGGCGAGCGCGCCAACATATTCGCAGAACCGTACTCCGCGATGGATTAGTGTATAAAATTGCCGATTCCGCTCATAGCTTTCCTGCAGACGGTTCAGATGAGCGTCGCTTAGAATAACATCACCGCACAAATCCCCCACCCTGTATGACCGGTGTTCATATACGGTTAAGGTCGCCATTTCTAATTATTGAGTAGCATTCTGAGCGCCTGGGCGAATTCCAGCTCGTCCCGGATTGCCCGAATTTCCCAAATCCTCTTTTCCACCAATTCAGCCGCATCCTCATAATCTATAGCGGCAAAGAACCTGTCTCCGTTTTCGTTCTTACGTTCTTTTATAAAGCCGCCGCCCAGCACCAACCCAATTTTGCCATAGTCGCCGTAAAAGTACTCCTGAAGTTGCGGTACGATCTTTTTCTCGAATGCATCCAGGTAAAATCGCCAGTCCCGGACGCCGTCCGGGTCCAAAAAGTAGCTATGACCGATTGCGTGGTCCCGGTCCAACAGCATTTCGAGGCGCCGGTTGATGGTCCGGAGCACCTCCTGGAAATCAAAGACATCCGTATGTATGCCTACCGCCTTTGAAATCTTCTCGTGCCTGTCCTGTGGGGGCATCTCGAGAAAAGAAAACCTCCGGCGCAACGCCGTATCCAACGCCTCAACGCTGCGGTCGGCGGTGTTCATGGTGCCGATAATATATAAATTCGGCGGGACGGAAAACTGGCTCTGGGAATAAGATAGCTTTACCCGCGTCCCCTCAGCTCTTAAGAAGCGCTTGTCGTCTTCGATAAGGGTAATTATCTCTCCGAATATCTGGGAGACGTTGCCGCGATTAATCTCATCGATAATAAGAATGTAGGGGTCGGATTTTATGAAATCGTCCCCTTCTTCCGCCAATAAGTCCTCAGTTTGCTGGAGCAGGCGGCCATAGTCTTCCATCTCGGCAAGTTCCCGCGGGAGATTTTCCCCATCGGCCTCCTGGGCTTCCTGTATGGAATAACCCGGGTATTTGTTGGAAAGGAACTTCAGGAAATCCTTGTATACGGCGAAATAGACGGATTCATTATACTTCACGATCGGTTTTATCTCGTCTTTCAGGCTCTTTATTTTATCCGGCACCTTGCTATCATAGAGCAATTTGATCTTGTCCAAGCGTACGTTGAATGGTTGCCTTCCCGGTCCGCTTTGCTTGCTCCGATCGTTGAATTGGAAATACACGACCATCGTCGTAGCGTCGTGCATCTTGTCATACCGGAGCCTTGAATCGTATGTTGTCGTAAAAAGAAGGGGATTGGTGGCCGCGCGCTGCTGCACATCCCGGATAAATTCCTTGTAGACGGAATTGAAATCGATCGACGGGATCTTGCTCTTCTCGTAATAACTGTGAATGTTCTGGAGGGCCCGGTAGGCTATCTTGGAGAATATCCCAGGCTCAGTCTTGTAGGTCAAATTCGTCCCAACCTCCTTGGGCTTGATCCCCTCGATAAAATTTTCATAGGACATACTCTGATGAAAAGTGACAAATTCTATCCTGTCGTCCAGTTTTCCTTCAAAAAACTCCCGTTTATCTTTCCTGGCCTTTTGATCCGGGGCGTCGGGGTCAGGCTGGAAACCCAGTATATCACAGGCTATGTCGATAGTGTTGTAGGTCTTCCCGGTGCCCGGTGGGCCGTAAAGGATGGTGTTTAAGGAGTAAATGTGTGCCATGGTTTTGATAGATTCGACGCGGGACCGCGAGACGTCCATATCAAGCGAAGCCCTATAGTAAGGTTCATTCCTATGGATATAGTCCACTGTCTCCGCCACCAGTTTTTCCCAGTCGTATTCCTCGATGGATGCCGCGGCGATCACTTTCCAGACTACGCCATTATTTCGCAAATATTGGTCAAATACTGTAACGGGCCCCTCCGCCAATTTCCCCGATCCCGAGCGCTGACAATCCAGCTTCAACACCAAACGCCCCCCCTGATCACTGTCTACACCCAAGGTAAAAAAAACCGGCCGCTTCCGGTCTTGTTCGGAAAATACGGTCGCCCAGGAATATGACTTGAAATTGCCACCGATCTGCCACATATTATCCTCTTCAAAGCCCCAACCCGGAAGAGAGCCCGCCACCTGGCGCGCCCAGTAGTTGGTCTTATCGAAAATTAGCTTCACGACCTCGCTGGTCTCGGCAGAGTCCGCATCATCCTTCCTGTATCGCCGTTCGTCGGAATGAATGATTTCGGAAAAGCGGACCAGCTCCGCTTCCTCGAAAAAGGGAAGGCCTGTCTGATCCAATTTTTCTATTACGATATCATCGCTCCTTAGACTTTTGAAATAGTTGGACATTTCCACCGTAGTAAAAGAGGCCAGCGGCAGATCCTTATCGTACGCCAACCTATAGGCAATGGCCCCGATGTTCTTAACCGGGTATGCTTTCCCGTCGATCGAGACGACGGTATTCCGGGCGACGCTGCGAGCCGAGAAATTCCTGGGGTCATAGATCGCTGCCGCTTGCCTGACATGGCTGATGGTTATAGCTTCGAGGTCTTTTGATTTCATTTATTCGAAATGATAATGTTTCTCCGACAATCCCCATTCTGCAAAAAAACCCTTCCAAAACAGGTTTACCAAGGCAGGATGGTCCATTGTGTCCGGCGTATATATCGTAAGGTAAATATTTTCCGTATTTCCGGCAGTTATCTGCCCCTGCCTGATCAGTCGCTTGCAGACCTCTCTCCCCATGGCATTAGCGCTATCTAAAGGCATCCTATTCATATTATCCGGACCGGCGGTATTGACCATATCGCTAAAGATAAATACTTTGACACTGTCCCATGACCCATTGGTCCTTTGCACCTGCTGGATTCCGCTAAAAATGGAAAATATATCGGTTGTGTTGCTAGTGCATCGAACGCTAACGAGCGAGTCTACGCGATTTGCCTCACGGTCTATCCAATCTTGTTTATCCTCCTCCCATTTTTCCAGATCTTCCTCACCACTCCGTCCCTCGGCATTTGGGCGCACCTCATCGAAGCGGCTGACCTCCGGAGAAAACCGGGTGTTTCCTGTGATAATAAGACGCGAACATTGAATATTTTCGATCGCTGTGAAATAGGTCCGTACAAAATCCTCAGTTATTTCCTGTCTCAACAGCGGCCATCTTTTGGCATAAGAAACGCTATTCGTTTTATCCAGCACGATAACGGCCTGACAATGGGGTTTAGGGGCCGGCTGACAACGGGAAAATACAAGTACAGCCAGCAATGGACTAAGAAACGATCTCGAATTCAGTACCATCATAGGATTGGGCGTTTTGATTTTTGTTGAAATTGTCGGCGATCATTTTCCGCATTTTCACGA
>NZ_DATJIY010000099.1:0-17052 GCF_035492835.1 Dinghuibacter sp. | reverse complement strand
GACAAGACCTACTACCTGAACCACTATTACTTCGTCAGCGTCCTGACCTTCCTGCTGACGCTGACGCCCGCCCACCGGTACGCATCGCTGGACGTGCTTCGGAAGCCTTCGTTGAAACGGACGCACGTGCCCGCCTGGATGACGGGCATGTTCAAGGCCTTCCTGTGCTGGGTATACTTTTGCGCGGGTATCAGCAAGCTCAACCACGACTGGATGGCTGGGGCCATGCCGTTAAAGGTCTGGCTATCCGCGGACGGGGACGTCCCCGTGGCCGGCCGCCTGCTCGTCCAGCCCTGGGTCGCTTACGCTTTCAGCTGGTTCGGTGCGGCGTTCGACATCACCATCGGGTTCTTCCTATGGAACCGGCGGACGCGGGTGGTGGCCTACGTGTTCGTCGTGATCTTCCACGTCGTTACGGGGTGGCTGTTTAAGATCGGGATGTTCCCCTACATCATGATCGCGGCGACGCTGGTGTTTTTTGAACCCCAGGTGCCGCAGGAGGAGTCCCGGACGTTCCAACCGGCCAAAGCCATATACCCGGTCATGGCGGTCTTTGTTATTTTCCAGCTCATCCTCCCCTTCCGCTACCTCCTCTACCCCGGCAAGCTCTTCTGGACCGAAGAAGGGTACCGTTTTTCCTGGCGCGTCATGCTCATGGAAAAAGGGGGGACGGCGTTCTTTTATATAAAAGACGCGCAAACCGGCCGCCGCTGGGAGGTCCTCAACGGCGACTTCCTCACCCCGCTACAGGAACGGATGATGGTTACCCAGCCCGACATGATCCTGCAATACGCGCACCACCTGCACGACGTGTATGCCCGAAAAAGTATACACGACCCCATCGTAACGGTTGAAAGTTATGTAACGCTCAACGGTAGCGGCAGCCGGCTGTATATCGACAGCACGGTCGACCTGGCCGCGGAGCGGGAAAGCTTCTTACCCAAAAAATGGATACTGCCAGCACCATGAAATCGAATATCCTGTTTCTGCTCCTGACACCCCTGTGGGCCGGCGCCCAAAAGGTCGTTCAACTGGACTCCGTACAGGTAAAGGCCGGTCGGGGTTTTGGCATTACCCGGCTGAAGGACGTGGATAACGCCGGTATCTACGCGGGCAAAAAGAGCGAGGTCGTCGTCCTCAAGGACCTTACGGCCAATACGGCTACCAACAATGCCCGGCAGCTATACGCCAAGGTTGCGGGGTTGAATATATACGAGAACGACGGGGGTGCGGGCACCCATCTGGCCATCGGCGGTCGCGGACTGGACCCCAACCGCGTCAGCAATTTCAACACCCGCCAGAACGGTTACGACATCAGCGCCGACGCCCTGGGCTATCCCGAAAGCTATTATACCCCGCCGGCCGAGGTCCTGGAAAAGATCGAGATCGTGCGGGGGGCTGCTTCGCTCCAATATGGAACCCAGTTCGGCGGGATCATCAACTTCCGTATGAACCGGGGCGCCGACAGCAGCACGGCCCAGCTGGTCACCCGGCTGACCGGGGGGTCTTGGGGTTTCCTGAATACCTCCACCAGCCTGGGCGGGACGGTGGGTAGCCTGAACTACTATGCCTTTTACCAACACAAATCCGGGGACGGCTGGAGAGACAATTCGCACTTCAACGTCAACATGGGTTACGGCGCGCTGACCTGGAAGCCTGCACGGAACCTTTCGATCACGGGTCAATACACCCACCTCGACTACCTCGAGCACCAGCCAGGCGGTCTGAACGACGCGATGTTCGCCACCGATCCACGGATGTCCACCAAGGCGCGGAACTGGTTCCGCGTCAATTGGAACCTGGGCGCGGTGCTGCTCGACTACGACATCAGCCAGCGCCTGCAGCTCGATTCCCGTTTCTTTGGCTTGCTGGCGGAGCGCTCCGCCCTGGGCGCCATCAATACCGTGAACGACCCCGGCGGCCCGCGGAACTACCGCACCGACAACTATGCCAACTGGGGGAATGAAAGCCGGCTGGTATATACCTATCATAAGGGTGTATTGCTTGGCGGCGTCCGTTACTATCATGGCTATACGGACCGGGAGATCGGCCTGGGCAACGCCGGTCCGGGCGGCGCGACAACCGACTTCTCCTTTGACAAATCGACCGAGTATGATTCGCTGAGCTATTCGCAATACAAGTTCCCCAACCACAACGTGGCTGTCTTCGCCGAAAATATCTTTCGCCTGACATCCAAACTGAGCCTGATCCCCGGGCTGCGGTACGAAAACATCCACACCCGGGCGGACGGTTTTTACAACAACCCGCAGCAGGACCTCTCCAGTATCTATACGGGTACGGTGATCTCCAACCAGCTGGTCACCGAGCACCGCCTCAGCAAACGGTCCTTCCTGATCGGCGGTCTCGGTCTGAGCTATGACCAGAACGCCTCGATGCAGCTCTACGCCAATATTTCGCAGAACTACAAGGCGATCAACTTCAACGACATGAGCATCGTGAACCCCAATTTCCGCGTGGACCCCAACCTCAAGGATGAGAAGGGCTTCTCTGCCGACCTGGGGGTGCGGGGTCACCTGCGCCAGCTCCTCAACTATGACGTCAGTCTCTTTATGATCAACTATAATGACCGGATAGGTACGGTGTGGCTGACCGATACGTCTTCGATCACCTATCAGTATACCACCAACATCGCGCACTCCCGTAACCTGGGTGTGGAGTCCTTTGTCGAATTAGACCTTTGGAAACTGGCCTTTGGAGAATCGACGCCCACCAGGCTGTCGCTGTTCCTGAATGGTTCCTACATCGACGCCCGGTATGTCCACAGCGTCGTCACGGCGTATGAGAACAAAAAGGTCGAGTTCGTCCCCCCGGTGATTGTCCGATCGGGTCTGACCTGGCAGCGGCGCCGCCTGTCGGCCGTGCTGCAATACGCCTACACGGCGCGCCAGTTCGGGGACGCCACCGACGCCACGCAGCCCAGCAACAATGGCATCAATGGCCTCGTCCCCTCCTACCATGTCGTGGATTTTTCAGCCGACTACAAGCTGAGCAAAATGATCCTTCTGTCCGCCACGGTCAATAACCTGACCAATCACATGTATTATACCCGCCGGGCGGATAGCTACCCTGGCCCCGGGATCATACCGGCGGACGGGCGAAGCTTTTACCTGACCGTGCAGGTAAAAATTTAAAATCGAGCCCGCTTCTGGTCAGCGCCAGCTTATATCTCCAGCAACGTTTTAACCGGGTCCTTCCCGATCAGCAATAGCTCGGGGTTCTCCAGGAATTCCTTGACGCGCACCAGGAAGCTGACCGACTCCCGACCGTCGATGACACGGTGGTCGTAGCTCAGCGCGATGTACATCATCGGGCGCACGACGACCTGACCGTTCAACACCATGGGTCGGTCCTGGATCTTGTGCATGCCGAGTATGGCGGATTGCGGCGGGTTGATGATGGGGGTCGACATCAGCGAACCAAAGACGCCCCCATTGGTGATCGTAAAGGTACCCCCGGTCATTTCCTCCATGCTCAGCTTACCGTCCCTGGCCTTGGTCGCCAGCTCGACGACCTTTGATTCGATCTCGGCCATGCCCAGGCTTTCCGCGTTGCGGATGACGGGCACCACCAACCCCTTGGGGGTGCTGACGGCGATGGATATGTCGCAATAGTCGTGGTATACGATCGAGTCCCCGTCGATATAGGCGTTGACCGCGGGCCATTCCTGCAGGGCAAAACAGCAAGCCTTGGTGAAGAAGCTCATCAAGCCCAGACCCACCCCGTGCTTTTCCTTGAACTTGTCCTTGAACTTGCCGCGGACCTCGTTGATCCGGGTCATGTCCACCTCGTTAAAGGTTGTGAGCATGGCGGTGGTGTTCTTGGCTTCCACCAGGCGGCGCGAGATGGTTTTGCGCAGGTTGCTCATCTTTTCCTTGCGCTCATCCCGGGTATTGGGGACGGCTCCGGGTCTCTTGCCGGGGTGCGCGAGGGCTTCGAGGACGTCGTTCTTGGTGATGCGGCCCTGGAAGCCGGTGGGCGTGACATCGCCCGCGTTGACCTTCTTGTCGGCCATGATCGCCGCGGCGACGGGGGTGGCCTTGGCGTCGGACTTCGAGGCGGGCGCAGCGCTCGCGGCTGGCGCCGGTATGACCGAGGGCGCCTTCGCCTGCGCCGCCACCGCGGGTGACGTCCCCGTTTCGGGCACCGCCACATCGGTATCTATTTTGGCGACGACCTCGCCTATCTTCAATACGTCTCCTTCCTTGGCGACCCGGGTCAGCTTACCGTTCTCTTCGGCGTTCAGCTCGAAGGTGGCCTTTTCGCTTTCGAGCTCGCATATGACCTCGTCCCGGCGGACCAGCGCGCCTTCGGCCGCTACCCAGCGGACCAGCGTGACTTCGCTGATGGATTCGCCGACCGTAGGAACCTTCATGTCGAGGACGCCCTTACCGGCGGCAACGGCCGCGGGGGCGGCCACAGGAGCGGCAGGAGCGGCGGCAGCAGCTACCTCAGGAACCGCGGCAGGCGCAGGCGCGGGAGCAGCGGCGGGCGCGGCCGCCTTCTCATCGATCGACGCCACTACGGCCCCGACCTTGACGGTATCCCCTTCGGCAACCCTCGTGGTCAGGACACCTGCCTCCACGGCGTTGAGCTCGAAGGTCGCCTTCTCGCTTTCCAGCTCGGCAATCACTTCATCCCTCTCCACATATGCGCCTGTCTGTTTCACCCATTTCGTCAAAGTAACCTCGCTGATTGACTCCCCTACTGTCGGGACTTTAATATCGGTCATATTCGGTCATTATAGGATTAAATGCTGAATGCGGTATCGATGATCTCCGCCTGTTCCTTGGCGTGCACCTTCCCATACCCTGTAGCCGTCGACGCGCTGGCCTGGCGGCTGATGACGCCGAACGGTATCGCCTTCAGGTTCATCTGCAGGAAGGAGGCGGCGCCCATGTTGAGCGGCTCCTCCTGGACCCAGAACCAGGTGGCTTTCGCGTACTGCTTATAGAGCGCTTCCAGTTGCCGGTACGGAAGCGGGTACAGCTGCTCGAGACGGACGATGGCCACGTCCCTGCGCTTGTCCTTCTGCTGGCGTTCGAGGAGCTCGAAATAGATCTTCCCGGTGCACAGCAATACTTTTTTCACTTCTTTCTTCGTCACATAGCTGTCGTCCATCACCTCCCGGAAACCGCCCTTCAGGAACTCGTCCATGGTGGAGTAGGAACCGGCATGGCGGAGGTTGGCCTTTGGCGCGAAGTTGACCATCGGTTTACGGAACGGCCAGGCAAGCTGGCGACGCAGGGCGTGGAAGAAGTTGGCCGACGTCGTGATGTTGGTCACGATCATATTGAACTCGGCGCAACCCTGCAGGAAACGTTCCATCCGGGCGCTCGAGTGGTCCGGTCCACCGCCCTCGTATCCGTGCGGCAGCAACATCACCAGGCCGTTCATGGTGGCCCACTTCTGCTCCGCGCTGCTGATGTATTGGTCGATGACCGTTTGCGCGCCGTTGACAAAGTCCCCGTATTGGGCTTCCCACAACACCAGGGCGTTGGGGCTGCCCATCCCATAACCGAATTCAAAACCCAGTACCGCGAACTCGCTCAGCAGCGAGTTGTAGATGCGAAAAGCGCCCTGCTCCTGGCTCAGGTGGCTGAGGCGGTTGTATTCGGCGTTGGTATTTTCGTCGTAGATGACGGCGTGACGGTGGGAGAAGGTGCCCCGCTTGACGTCCTCACCGCTCAGGCGGACGTCCTTGCCCTCGACCAGCAGGCTGCTGTAGGCCATCAGTTCGCCCGTGGCCCAGTCCACCTTGCCCTCCGTGTCAAACAGCCTGACCTTGTCCGTGAGGAGTTTTTCGACCTTCTTTAACGGGTGGAACTCGACCGGCCACTGCATGATCGCCTTAAAGAGCGCCTTGAACTGCTCCTCTGCGATACCCGTATCGGGCGATTGCTCGAAATCGGCGGCCTGCGCTTTGCGCAGGGCCTGCCATTCCAGCTCCGGCTTCTGGTAAGTATACCCCTTGGGACGCTGTTTGACCTCATCCAGGCGTTGTTGTAGGTCGGCCCAGAAGGACTTTTCCATTTCCTTGGCCAGGTCCTTGGCGTCGGCCTCCCCGTTGTTGAGCAGGTACTGCGTGTACATTTCCCGCGGGTCCGGGTGTTTGTCGATCAGGGCGTAGAGCTGCGGTTGCGTAAACTTGGGCTCGTCCCCCTCGTTGTGACCATGGCGGCGGTAGCACACCATGTCTATAAAAATGTCCTTGTTGAATTGCTGACGAAAACGGGCGGCCAGCTGCGCCACCCTCACCACCGCTTCCGCATCGTCCCCGTTGACGTGGAAGACCGGGGCCTGGATCATCGAAGCGATGGAGGTACAATAGTCGGCGCTCCGGGCGTCGTCGAAGTCGGTCGTAAAGCCGATCTGGTTATTGATGACGAAGTGGAGGGTGCCACCCACATAGTAGCCCCGCAGGTCCCACATCTGGAGGAGCTCATAGATCACCCCTTGCCCTGCCACCGCGGCGTCCCCGTGGATCAGGATCGGCAGGATCTTGTCGAAGTCGCTGTCGTACAGGACGTCCGCCTTGGACCGGGCAAAACCGGCGACGACGGGGTCGACGACCTCCAGGTGGGAAGGGTTCGGGCACAGCTGGAGGTTCACCTTTTTGTCCCCGTTGACGTATTCCCCCCGAAAACCCAGGTGGTACTTCACGTCCCCGCTGCCCATGGTCGTATCCGTGGGTATCAGCCCCTCGAACTCGCTGAATATCTGCTCATAGGTCTTACCCATGACGTTGGCCAGGATGTTCAGGCGACCCCGGTGGGCCATCCCGATCACTACCTCCTCCACCCCGTTCTCCGAGGCGGTATGGATGATGGCGTCCATGGCGGGAATGGTGCTTTCGCCCCCTTCCAGGCCAAAGCGTTTCTGACCGATGTATTTGGTATGGAGGAACTTCTCGAAGATAACCCCGTCGTTGAGGCGCTCCAGGATCCGGCGCTTCTGGTCCAGGGAAATCGGCTGCTGCAGCTCGGATTCCACGGCCCTGGTCATCCAATCCAGCTGTTCAGGGTCGTTGATATAGAGGAATTCGACCCCGATCGAGCTCGTATAGACTTTCTGGAGGAACGCCAGGATTTTCTGGAGGCTGGTTCGCCCCAGGTTGACGAACCTGCCCGCCTCGAACTCGGTAGCCAGGTCGGCGTCGGTAAGACCGAAGTATTTGATGTCCAGGTTCGCATGGCGATCCTTGCGCTCCCGAATGGGGTTCGTTTTGGCAACGAGGTGGCCCTTTTTGCGGTACGCCTGGATCAACTGGTAGACGGCGAACTCCTTGTCGAGGTTACCGGGGGTCTTGCCGTTGACGCCGCCAGCGGCGGTCGCTGCCGACCCGTTGGCGCCCAAAGACGCCGGGGCCCCGGAGGATATGGCAAAATCAAATCCTTCAAAAAACTTGCGAAATTCGGGATCGACACTCTGGGGATCTTTAGCGTACTGCTGATAGAGCCCTTCCACATAGGCTGGGTGCGACTGGGTGATGTACGAAAAGTCTTGCATGAGAGAAATGGCTTATATCGTTGCCTGGCAACGACTTCACATAAGTTATTGGCCAAAAGGCCCTGCAAATATCGGTCAAAAAAGTGTCATAACCCCCGACCCTAACGGTAGTTTTGCTCAATTTTTCTGAGGTTTGGATTTGTTCTTTGAAACAAAAGACATACCTTTGCCCTCCTAAATTTAAAGTGAATCATGGCTAATCACCAGGCAACAAAGAAAGATGTACGTCAGGCCGCCAAGCGCAGGGAGCGGAACCGTTACCAGGGTAAAACCTCCCGTAACGCCATCCGTGACCTCAAGGCTTTAACGGACAAGGCTGCCGCCCAGGGGAAGCTGCCGGAAGTAATTGCCATGATCGACAAGATGGCGAAAAACGGCATCATCCACAAGAACAAAGCCTCCAACCTGAAAAGCAAGCTGACGGTTCGCATCAACAAGATCGCGTAACGGCTGCACCGCTCCTGTATATCTATTTGCTCAAGTCTCGAAAATTTCGAGACTTTTGTTTTTATGAGACGTCTGCTTGCTTTAGCCCTTTGCGCAATCCCCCTGGCCCCCCGCGCTCAAATCACGAACTTCGAAAAGTCCGGTGGCCTGGCCACCGCGACCTACGACAGTTGCATCGCCTACTACAAAGCGCTGGAGGCCCGTTATCCCAACAAATTGAAAATGAAGACCATGGGGTTGACGGATGCGGGGTATCCCCTGCACCTGCTGCTCTATAGCAATGACGGGACCAGCGACCCGGCAGCGTGGCACAAGGCCGGAAAGGTCGTAGTCCTGGTCAATAATGGCATCCACCCCGGGGAACCCGACGGGATAGACGCCTCGATGATGTTCCTCAGGGACGTGGCGACGGGGAAAACGAGGATACCCGATAACGTGGGGCTCGCGGTCGTCGCTATCTACAATATTGGCGGGAGCCTCAACCGGACGGCCTGGTCCCGGGTCAACCAGAACGGGCCGCTGGCATACGGCTTCCGGGGCAACGCCCAAAACCTGGACCTCAACAGGGACTTTACCAAGTGCGACAGCCGGAACGCCGTCAGTTTTGCGCAGCTTTTCCATTACGTCGACCCCCACCTGATGATCGACAACCACGTCAGCGACGGGGCCGACTACCAGCACACCATGACGCTGCTGGCGACGATCCACGACAAGCTCGGAGGTGAGGCCGGCCGTTTTCTCCACGATATATACATCCCCGCGGTCTTTGGCGATATGAAGGCGCAAGGCGATCAGATCGTGCCTTATGTCGATTTCGAGGACGCCAACCCCGACAAAGGATGGGACGGGTTTTACGATTCGCCCCGCTACTCCAGCGGATACGCGGCCCTGTTCCAGACCATCGCCTTCATGCCCGAATCGCATATGCTAAAACCATACGCGGACCGCGTCCGGTCGGACTACCGGCTGATGACGGTCATGATCGGTCAGGCCGGCCGGCATGGGGCGGCGATCGTAGCAGCCCGCGACGCCGACCGCCGGGCCGTGGCCGCGCAACAGCGTTTTGCCCTGGCCTGGAAAGTGGACCGCAGCCGGGCCGACACGGTCGATTTCAAAGGGTACACCGCCGATCGCAAACCCAGCGACGTCAGCGGCCTCCCACGGCTTTATTACGACCACAGCCGTCCCTACGAGCGGAACATCCCCTTTTTTTGCTACTTCACCGGGACCGATTCCGTCACCAAACCCAAGGCTTATATCATTCCCCAGGGCTGGCATAAGGTCACCGGCCTGCTGGCCCTCAATGGCGTGCCCCTCCGGCGTCTGACCCGCGACACGACCATCGCCGTCGAGGCCTATCACATCGACGACTATAAAGCCGCCACCCGGGTCTTCGAAGGCCACCACCATAACGGGGACGTCAAGGTTACGCCCACGACCCAGACCCTGCACTTCCGCAAGGGCGATGTCCTTGTCCCCATGGGGCATTGGACCGACCGCTTCGCCGTCGAAATGCTCGAACCGACCGGGGATGACTCGTATTTTTCCTGGAATTTCTTTGACGCGATCCTCCAACAAAAGGAAGGTTACAGCGCCTATCGCCTCGAAGACGTCGCCGGGGCTTATTTAGCCGCGCACCCCGAGGTCCGTGAGGCGCTCGAGAAAAAACGCGCCTCCGACCCGTCCTTTGCGTCTAACGGGGCCGCGCAGCTGGACTTTGTCTATAAACACTCGCCCTGGTATGAGCCGGCGCACCTGCGCTATCCGGTATACCGGATCGTGCAATAGCCGGTGCGGTCTTAGCTCTTCTTGTGGAGCGAACCCGAGCCGAACACGTGGCTCGACACCGCGGGATCGCCGTAGTAATAGACATCGCCGGAGCCTCCGATGGTGACGTCGAGGGACACGCTGGAGAAGATGTAGGCGTTGCCCGACCCCATGATGGAGACGTTGCCCTGCTCGGATTTCAGGTTATCCCCGTGGAAATCGCCGGAGCCGGCAATGTCGACCTTGACGCTGCGCGTCTGGCCGGATAGGTAGTAGGCGCCCGCGCCGGCGATACTGGCTTCTACGGAGGGCGCGTCGACCTCGACCTTGACATTCCCGGAGCCGTTCAGGCTGAAGGCCATCGGATCGGTAGAGGTCAGCGGGGTCTTGCTTTCGATATTCCCGGCGCCGTTCAGCGTGACCTTTACGACCTTGGGCATGGTGACGTATATGTTCAGGTCCTGGTTGGTGGTGAGGTCGATCTCGTGCTCGGTCCTGATATACAGCTTGCCGCCTTCGACGCGGGTGGTGATATAGGGGAGGAGGTTGCTTTCGCCCTCCAATTCCAGGTGGTAGTCGCTTCCCTGGGTCAGGTAAACGTTAAATGAGCCATTGGCTTCGACGGACTGGAAGTTGGAAACGGAGCGCTCCTGTTTTTGGACGTCTCCATTGCCCTTGACCACGTGGAAGGGTCCGAAACGGCAACCGGCAAAGGGAATCAGGAGCAGCAGCAATGCGAACGAAGGTTTCATAAGAAGTGCGTTGGTCGCTAAAGATCGAAAAAAACGGCGATTCTTCATACTTTTGCACCACCATGACCGAAAAAATCCTGATCCTCGACTTCGGCTCCCAGTATACCCAGCTCATCGCCCGGGCCGTCCGAGAATGCAACGTTTACTGTGAAATCCTGCCCTTCAGCAAAGGCGTTGCGCCGGACCCGACCATCAAAGGGGTGATCTTGTCCGGGAGCCCCTTTTCGGTCAACGACGCTGGGAGCCCGGACCTGGACGTGGCGGGCATCGTGTCATCGCTACCTCTGCTGGGTGTCTGTTATGGGGCTCAGCTGACCGCCAAACGATATGGCGGCACCGTAGCCAAGTCCGATAAGCGGGAATATGGCCGCGCCGTCCTTTCCAATACCGCGCACCCGGATGATCCGCTGCTAAAAGGCATTTCCGCCTCCTCCCAGGTGTGGATGAGCCACGGTGACACCATCCTCGAGCTGCCCGCCGGCTTCGAGGTGCTGGCTACCACGGATTCGATACCGGTGGCGGCTTTTAAGGCCTTACAGTCGTCGCATCCACTGTACGGCATCCAGTTCCACCCGGAAGTGTACCATTCTGTGGAGGGTAAAAAGATCCTCAAGAACTTCCTGTTCAATATTTGCGGCTGCCACGGCGATTGGACGCCGGCGTCCTTCGTACACGAAACGGTGGAGCGGCTGTCGGCGCAGATCGGAGACCGCAAGGTAATTATGGCGCTGAGCGGCGGCGTGGACTCGACGGTTGCGGCTACCCTCATCCACAAAGCCATCGGGGACCGCCTGTTTGGCATATTCGTGGACAACGGGGTCCTGCGGAAAAACGAATTCCAACAGGTTCTGGATACGTATAATACCTTGGGGCTGAACGTGAAGGGCGTGGACGCCAAAAACCTGTTCTACACCCGCCTGGCGGGAAAGGTCAGCCCTGAAGAAAAACGGAAGATCATCGGAGGGTTGTTCATCCAGGTTTTCGAGGAAGAAGCCAAACACATAGACGGCATCGGCCTCCTCGGCCAGGGGACCATTTATCCCGACGTCATCGAATCGGTGTCCGTCCATGGCCCTTCGCAAACGATCAAGTCCCACCACAACGTGGGCGGTCTTCCCGAGCGGATGCACATGGAGCTGGTGGAGCCGCTCCGGTTCCTGTTCAAGGATGAGGTCCGGAAGGTCGGTCTGGAGCTGGGCATACCCCACGACCTCCTCTACCGTCATCCTTTCCCCGGTCCCGGGCTCGCCATCCGCATCCTCGGGGAAGTGACCGAAGACAAGGTACGGTTATTGCAGGAAGCAGACGCGGTCTATACGCGGGCGTTGAGGGAAAGCGGTTTGTACGACAGCGTATGGCAGGCCGGGACCATCCTCCTCCCCGTCAAGAGCGTGGGCGTCATGGGTGACGAACGCACCTACGAATTCACGGTCGCGCTCCGGGCGGTGACCTCGGTGGACGGCATGACCGCCGACTGGGCACATCTCCCGTACGAGTTCCTGGCCAAGGTGTCCAGCGAGATCATCAACGAGGTACGGGGTATCAACCGTGTCGTGTACGATATAAGCTCCAAGCCTCCCGCCACCATTGAATGGGAATAATATGCATCGTTGGATCATAGCCTTGCTGCTGGCCGTCGCCGTTTTCCGGCCGGCCGCGGCGCAAAACAACAAAACATACGCCGTAGCCGTACTCGCCCCCCTGTACCTGGACTCGACCTTTGACGCAGGCGGCGCCTACAAGCTCGGCAAACAATACCCCCGATATTCATTCAACGGGCTGGAGTTCGCGGAAGGCGCCCGCCTGGCCCTGGACACGCTCCAAACCCAGGGCAACCAGATACAGTGCGTCATCTACGACATCCGTTCCGCGGGCCAGACCATAACGGAGCTGATTGCCAACCACCAGCTGGACTCCATACAACTGATCGTCGCCAGCGTTACCGGGGGCGACTATGCGACGCTGGCCGCCTTTGCGCAGATGCGCGGCATCCCCTTCGTTTCCGCCACCTGGCCCAACGACGGCGGCATCAGCGCCAATGCCTATACCTGTCTGCTCAACCCCACGATCGCCACGCATTGTGAGGGCATCTATCATTTCATCCGGATGAACCACCCTACCCACCAGATCCTCTATGTCCGGCGCTCCGGGCCGATGGAAGACCGGCTGGAAGGGTATTTCAAAAAACTTAACGATGGCGGCGGCACGCCCGTCCTGCCGATCCAGACCGTCAGCGTCGATACGGTTTCTCCATCCGCGTTGTTGCCCTACCTGGACAGCAACCGCTACGCCGTTATCGTCTGTGGCAGCCTCGACGATGCCTTTGGCGCGAGCCTGGTGCGCACCTGTTCTGGTTTGGCGTCGACGTATCCCATGACCCTGATCGGCATGCCCTCCTGGGAAAGCAACCGCCTGCTGGACAACCCCGAGCTCCGTCAGATGCCCTACCTGTACAGCACCGCTTTCCTCAACCCGGACCTGGACAGCGTCGGGAACCAATACGCCTTTACCCAGCGCTTTATCGGCCTCGCGCACACCAAGCCCGGGGACATGGCGTTCCGGGGCTACGAGAGTGCCTTCCTCTTCACCAACCTGTTGCTTCGCTACGGCGCCACGATGTTCGCCCACGCAGGCGAGGTGAACTTCCAGACATATACGCCCATGGATATCAAACCGGTGTTCCTCCAGTTGAATTCGTCCGTTCCGGACTATTACGAGAACAAGCATATTTATATTCTGCGGCGGCAGAATGGGGTAGTCGCGAAGCTTCAATAGCTATCGCGGCCTGGCGCCCTGGAGCGGCGGCGCGGACTCCCATGGCCGGATTATTGCGTACCTTCCGGTTATGCCGCTCATCGAGCATACCGACAATGGGCTCTACTGCAGCCGGGGCGACTTCTACATCGATCCCTGGAAACCCGTGTCCCGCGCCGTCATCACACACGCCCACAGCGACCACGCCCGGCCGGGAAGCCAACGGTATCTCTGTCATACCGATTCGGTCAATTTGCTGCGGCTACGCCTCGGTGCCGACATCGCCGTACAGGCATTGCCCTGGGGCGAATCGGTCTCCATCAACGGGGTGTCGGTGTCGTTATATCCAGCGGGTCACATCATCGGGTCCTCGCAGGTGCGGGTTTCCTATCAGGACGAGGTATGGGTCGTGAGCGGGGACTACAAACTGGAGGACGATGGGATATCCGGGGCCTTCGAGCCTGTGCGCTGTCACACGTTCATTACGGAGTCCACCTTTGGTTTGCCGCTCTATCGCTGGCGGCCGCAGGCCGCCATATTTGCTTCCATAGAGGCCTGGATACGAGAAAACCAGGCTGAGGGTCTCACCAGCGTCCTTTTTGCCTATAGCCTCGGCAAAGCCCAGCGTCTGATCCGGCAGCTGGGCGGTCTGGGGATTCCCCTCTTTGTCCATGGCGCTATCTGGAATGTCCAGGTAACGCTGCGCGCCGGCGGCTGGGACTTCCCGGTTACCGAATGGATTACCCCCGAGACGCCAAAGGAACGCTACAAAGGCCAGATCGTCATCGCCCCGCCCTCCGCCGACGACTCCCCCTGGCTCCGTAAGTTCATCCCCTATTCCCTGGGCGTCTGCAGCGGATGGATGCAGGTCCGTGGCAACGTCCGCCGGCGCAACGCCGACGCCGGCTTCGCGCTCAGCGATCACGCCGACTGGGACGGGTTGCTCTCGGCCGTCCGTGCCACGGGGGCGGAGCGGGTGCTCGCCACGCACGGGTTTCAATCGGCGTTCAGCCGGTATCTCGTAGAGCGGGAGGGGCTCCAGGCGGCGGAGATACATACGGCCTTCGGCGACGAGGACGAGGGCGCGGCCGCGGCTGCCCAGGATGTCCCAGCGCCCGGCGCCCCAACCGATCCCCAAACCCCGGCGGACGACGCCGAAAACCCCTGACCCATGCGCCTATTCGCCTCCCTGGTCACCGGACTCGGTTCCGCCACGAAGACCAACGACAAGCTGGACGCCCTCTCCCACTACTTCAAGACCGCGGGAGACCGGGACAAGGTATGGGTCATCGCGCTCTTTAGCGGACGCCGCCCCAGGCGGGCTATTTCGTCAGGACTGCTGTCACAGTGGTGTATCGAGCTCCTCAACCTGCCGCCATGGCTCTTCGAAGAATGTTACCACACCGTCGGCGACCTGGCGGAGACGCTGGCGCTCCTGGTTCCGGACCCGGCGGGCCCTGCGGAGGAAAGCCAGCCGCTGTTCTACTACATCGAAAAACTCGACGCCCTCCGGGACGCGCCCGACGAGGAAAAGAAAGCGTTTGTTCTGGAGGCCTGGAGCGTCTTCACCCGCGACGAGCGTTTTGTTTTCAACAAGCTCATCACCGGCGGATTCCGCATCGGGGTTTCTCAAAAGACGATGGTCAACGCCCTGGCGGCCGCGCTGGCCCTGGAGCCCGACAAGCTGCTCCACCTGATCAGCGGCAACTGGGATCCTTTCACCACGTCCTTCGACGCCCTCGTCCACGAAAGCAGCGCCCGGGAGGACATTTCCAAACCATACCCCTTCTACCTGGCCTATGCCCTCGAAGGTCCGCCCGCTTCACTGGGCGAGCCCGCCGACTGGCAGGCGGAATGGAAATGGGACGGCATCCGCGGCCAGCTCATCCACCGGGGCGGCCAGCTCTTTGTCTGGAGCCGCGGTGAAGAACTGCTCAACGGCAAGTTCCCTGAATACGATTCATTGCTGGGTAAACTGCCGCCCTCGACCGTGCTCGACGGCGAAATCCTGTCGTTCGACCAGGGGTTGCCCCTGCCCTTCAGCAGCCTCCAAACCCGCATCGGCCGCAAAAACGTCACCCGCAAACAACTCCAGGAAGCGCCCGTCGTCTTCGTCGCCTACGACCTCCTCGAATACGACGGCGCCGACTACCGCGAACGCCCCCTGACCGGGCGTCGGGCGCAACTCGAGGCGATCGTTGCATCCGTCAACGACCCCGCGCTGCGTCTTTCCCCGGTGATTACCTTCGACAGCTGGGACCACCTGACTCGTTTGCGCGAAACCTCCCGTGACCAACACGCCGAAGGCGTCATGCTCAAGCGTCTCGATTCACCGTATCAGGTGGGCCGCAAACGCGGCGACTGGTGGAAATGGAAGATCGACCCCTTCACCATCGACGCCGTCATGGTCTACGCTATGAAGGGCCATGGCCGTCGTAGTAACCTGTACACCGACTACACCTTCGCCGTCCGTAACGGCGACCAGCTCGTCACCTTCACCAAAGCCTACTCCGGCCTCACCGACGCCGAGATCGCCGAAGTCGACGCCTGGGTCAAACGCAACGCCCAGGAAAAATTCGGCCCCGTCCGCACCGTCCCTCCCGAGCTCGTCTTCGAAATCGGCTTCGAAGGCATCGCCGCCTCCAACCGCCACAAAAGCGGGGTAGCGCTGCGCTTTCCGCGGATGCTGCGCTGGAGGAAGGACAAGCCCGTAGCCGAGATCAATACTTTAGATGATTTGCACGCGATGCTGCGGCAATACGGCGCCGCCAGCGCCGCATCTGGCCCGGCCGGCGATACCTAACCCGTTTCATTCGAACAAAGCATCCATAGTTATCGACGCCTGAATATATTGCTGGGAATAGGGATTGGATTGGACGCCGAAGGTCGTCACCATTGTCAGGAACAGTGATTTGTTGGTGCCGCTTACCGTTTTGAAAGCGGTTCTTTTATGCTCGAGGTCCGATGCGTAGGCCTTGTCTATCGTGAAAGGATTTTCGGTGAATTTCATTTCACAAAGGTTGATGGCAAAGTCGCGCCGGTCGATCAACAAGTCGATTTGCGCACCTTTGCCTGCCGGGGGAGCATTTCGCCAAACCGACACCTCCGTATAAACCGATGCGATGCCCAATGCCTTTTTTAATTGCGGAATGTGTTTCAGCCATATCCTTTCAAAGGCGATCCCGCTCCAGCTACGCCATGACTGACCGGTAGAAAACCTCTCCCAGGCGCCGGCGCCGGACGTCATATTGTTCTCCATGAATTTGAGATAGAAATGGGTGAATTCGTCGGACAACTTGTAGATAGAATCCTTGATTTTTCTATTATACGGCGGCCAGGCGGCGACAAAACCCGATTCGATCAATTCATCCAATGTCGCCGTCACAGTTCCACCGGAGCTCAATTTAATTTCTTCTATTATCTGGGTCCTGGTTAGCCCGCTTTTAATTTTGGCCAGCGCCCGGACGATATTCAGGTGTTTTTGAGGGTTATCGAAAAGAGAGTGAAACAATTCTTTAAATTCCTGAGATAAAAATCCATCCTTGGCAAAACAAAGCCGGTCGATGGCCTGAGTCGCGCTTTCCCCCCTTTTTATTTCCTTTAGATAGTGAGGTATTCCGCCCAGCGCCATATAGAGCTGCAAAACCGAATAACGATCGAGATTGATATGCCTTGCCTCGAGGTATAATGCCGTCTCTTTTACGGTAAAAGGCAGAAGACGGATCTTTCGGGTAATGCGGTTGTGCAGGCCGCCCCTATTATGAACAATGTTTTTTATCATCCAGGAGGCTGCGGAGCCACATAT